>JANNMQ010000042.1:0-1637 GCA_031398045.1 Rubrivivax sp. | reverse complement strand
GCAGCAGCTCGGCCACATGCCGCGGGCACTCGCAGGCGATCGTTGACGACAGGCCCGCAAATTCGGCCAGCGCGGCGTCGTTCCAGCGGCGGGGCGGCACGGCCGGGGTCGGCGGCGCCGGGTGGGGCGCTGCGGTGCCCGCCGCGTGCGCCGCCGTCAGCAGGCTTTGCAGCCACTGCACGAGCACGGTGTCGCTTTGCGGCTCGCACAACAAGGCGGTGCCTGCCGCGGCCAGTGCGGCGCAGGTGGGCTCGGCGGCAAAGCGGTACAGCACCGCCTTGGGCACCGCGGCGAGCGCCGGTGCCGCCGCCTGGAGCGTGGTGAGCCAGCCTTGTTGCAGGCGCGGCGTGTGGAACAGCAACAGATCGGCCGGCGCGCCCTGCAACGCCGCCGCAGCTTGCGTTGTATCGTCGAACGGGCCCAGCAGTTGCACTGGCCGGGCCAACCCGCGCAACAGCCCGGGCCGTTGCAGCCGCTGGGCCAATGCCGCGCCGACCACCGCCACGCGCCACGGGGCGGTGGGCTGCCGGCTGCGTGCCACGGGTTCGCGCGTGCGCTGCGCCGCCAGCACGCCGGCATGCGTAGCCGCGACGCCCTGAAGCTGCGCCATGTCCAGCGCGGCCAGGCTGCCGATGGCGTGGCCCAGGTCGGTGAGCTGCTTGAGCAAGGCCAGGCGCCGCACATCGCTGGCCGAATAAAGGCGCTGCCCGCTGGGCGACAGCGCAGGCTGCGTCAGGCGGTAGCGGCGCTCCCACACGCGCAGAGTGGCGACGGGCATGCGCAACATGCGGGCGACGGCACCGCTGCGGTGCAGCGCCGTTGCCTCGCCCGTTGTCGGCACGGGGGGTGTCTTTTGCTTGGCCAACTTGAACCTTGAATGAAGCGAAATTGAATCGGATTAGTGGACGAAATTGCGAGGGTTTAGATAGATTGACGCAATTATGACGTCGAATTGAGTATGCTCCGGGCGCTGTATGTTTCTGTCCTGGCGGACTGCGTGCGACCCGACCCAGCCGCTTCGTGCCCCTGTTTCCCACCACCCCAAGGAGTTCACCATGACCCCATCGATCCAACGCCGCGTTTTCCTGATGGCAGTGGCCACGTCCACCGCCACGCTCGCAACGCTTGCCCACGCGCAAGCCCTCGTCGATGAAAAAGACCCCCAGGCCGCAGCGCTCGGCTACGTGGCCGACGCCAAGCGGGTGGACGTGAAGAAGTTCCCCAAGTTCACAGCCGACCAGAACTGCGCCAATTGCGCGCTCTACCAAGGCAAGCCCGCCGACAAGGCCGGTGGTTGCCCGTTGTTTGCCGGCAAGCAGGTGACTGCCGCGGGCTGGTGCAGCGCCTGGGCCAAGAAGGCCTGACCCTGCGCGCCGGGCCAAGCCATGTCTGAGTTGCGCGCTCTCGTGCTCGTGCTGGGCGACCAGCTCGACCTCGACGCCGCAGCATTCGATGGCTTCGAGCCCGCACTCGACGCGGTCTGGATGGCCGAGGTGGCGGAAGAATCGACCCATGTCTGGTCGAGCCAGCCGCGCACCGTGATGTTCCTCGCGGCCATGCGCCATTTCGCGCTGGCACTGAAAGCGGCCCAGCGCCCGCTGCACTACATCCGCCTCGACGCGCCCGGCAACTGCGGC
>JANNMQ010000036.1:0-8442 GCA_031398045.1 Rubrivivax sp. | reverse complement strand
CGCGGCCCTCCAAGCCAACTGCGGTGAAAATCAGGTCATGGACAGACCCCCGAAGGCAGCGCACAACGGTGCATCAGGCGCCGCTGAAAACAGCGCAGACCTGGCCGCCGAGTTCATCCCTTTTGAAGAATTCCGTAGCGGCCTGCCACACGGCCGTTTCCGGGTCATCGTGAACCCGGCCTTGGCAGGACCCTTTGTGGCACACCGAACGCACAGTGCCGCGCTTGCATTGGCGCTGCTGGGCCCCGGCATCGCAGCAGCGCTGCTGGGCCACCTGGTCCTCGGCGGCCTGTTGGTGGCTGCGGGCTGGCTGCTGCGCCGCCTGATGAAAAGGCAGGCGCCGAAGATCTTGCTGCATCTGGCCGCGCGAGTGCCTTCGGTGTATGAGCAGGCCACCGAACATGGCGTGATGGAAGTTCAGCGTTTTCGCTAAGAACCCGCTGAGAACCGCCACACTCCGCTACCTACAATGGCCGGAGTGCCTGCCACCACCATCATCGCCGCCTACCGTTTTGTCGACATCGACGACGGCCCTGCGCTGGGCCAGACACTGCGGGCGCGGGCGCAGGCGCTGGCGCTGAAAGGCACGGTGCTGCTGGCGCCCGAGGGCATCAACCTGTCGCTGGCTGGCCCACCGCAGGCCGTGCAACAGTGGCTGCAGGCGCTGCAGGCTGACGCGCGTTTTGCGCAACTGGAACTGAAATCGCACAGCACCAACGCCGTGCCTTTCAAGCGGCTGCTGGTGAAGTGCAAGCGCGAAATCATCCGCATGAACGAACAAGGCGTGCGCCCGCAAGCCCGCCGAGCACCGGCAGTAGACAGCCGCACGCTGCGCCGCTGGTTGCAGCAGGGCCACTGCGACGAAGGTCGGCCGGTGGTGATGCTTGACACGCGCAACGCCTTCGAGGTCGACGCTGGGCGTTTTGAAGGCGCACTGGACTGGCGGCTGGCCAGCTTTGGCGCCTTTCCGGTAGCGCTGCAGTTGCACCGTGACGAGCTGGCCGGCAAAACCGTGGTCAGCTACTGCACCGGCGGCATACGCTGCGAAAAGGCTGCCCTGTGGATGGCGCAGCAGGGTCTGCAGCATGTGCTGCAACTCGACGGCGGCATCCTGCGTTACTTTGAAGAAGCGCCGCGGCTGCCCACGGCCCATGGGCCTGCCCAGGTGCCCCACTGGCAGGGTCAGTGTGTGGTGTTTGATGAACGGCTGGCACTGGCGCCGGACCTCAGCCCGGTTACCCCCGCCGCACCCGCGCGAATGCCCGAGCACCACCTTCGCACCGCAGCCCAAGCGGCATGAAGTTCGCGTTCAAGCCCAAGCCCGGCGCAGGCAAAACTTCAGGGCCGCGCGAAGCACCCACCAGCGGCATCGGTCGCCGCGTGCTGGGCTTGCTGCTGATCCTGACCGCCGTGCTGCTGGCTTTGTCCAGGCAACCCGACTGGCCAGTGCAGACCTTGCTGGCGCGCTGGGCGCCGGCGCCTTCCACCTTCATCGACGTGAAGGGCCAGCAGGTGCATCTGCGCGACGAGGGCCTGAGCGGCGACCCCCTGCCCATCGTGCTGATCCACGGCACTTCGGCCAGCCTGCATACGTGGGAAGGCTGGGTGCGGGCGCTGAAAGGCCAGCGCCGCGTGATCACCCTGGACCTGCCCGGCTTTGGCCTTACCGGCCCCTTCAGCGGTAGCTACGAGCCTGACAACTACCACGGTGACGCCTATGCCCGGTTTGTGCTGGACCTGCTGGACACGCTGAAGATCAACCGCGCAGTCATCGGCGGCAATTCACTGGGCGGCGAAGTGGCCTGGCGCGTGGCCGCGCTGGCGCCGCAGCGTGTGGCCAGCCTGGTGCTGGTGGACGCTGCAGGCCCAGCCTTCACGCCCGAATCAGTGCCGCTGGGTTTCAGGGTGGCGCGCATTCCGGTGCTGAACCGCCTGAGCGAATTTGCGTTGCCGCGCTCGCTGGTGGCCGAAGGCGTGGCCAACGTCTACGCCGACCCGAGCCGCGTCAAACCCGATCTGGTAGACCGCTACTTCGAACTGACACTGCGCGAAGGCAACCGACGTGCACTGCGCTTGCGCATGCAAAGCCTGGTCAACGGCGAACACGCAGAACGTCTAGCCCTGCTGCAGCTGCCCACGCTGATCATCTGGGGTGCACAAGACAAGCTGATCCCACCTGCCATCGGGCAAGAATTCCAGCGCCTGATCAAAGGCAGCCAGCTGGTGGTGCTTGAAGGCCTGGGCCATGTGCCGCAAGAAGAAGACCCGCTGCGCAGTGTGGCGCCGGTGAAGGTTTTTCTGGGTCTGCGCTAGCTTAAAATTCCGCAGTCGGCAGCGGCACCGCCACAGGGCTAACCGTGTTGGCGGTCCGGTCTGGCTGCTGTCAAGCAACCACCAACTTCGCGCCGCCAGGCGCGGCAGCCCGCATCTCGCCCACCACAGCGGCCGATTCGAAGCCGTGGCGCACAAAGATGGCCAGCACTTCATCCAGTGCCGCAGGCGTGCATGACACCAGCAGACCGCCGCTGGTTTGCGGGTCGGTGAACAAGGCCTGATCAACCGCTGCGAAGCCGACTGGCAAATTGATGTCACTGCCATAACCGGCCCAGTTGCGGCCCGATGCACCGGTGATGTGGCCTTGGCTGGCCAGGTCGTGCACACCGGCCAACAGCGGCACTTGTGCCCAGTCAATCGCCACCTGGTGGCCCGAGCCCTTGGCCAGTTCCAGCGCGTGGCCGGCGAGGCCAAAGCCGGTGATGTCGGTCAGCGCATGCACACCGGCCAGCGCCGCCAGATCGGGGCCCGGGGTGTTCAGCTTCGTGGTGTTGTGAATCATCTCCGCGTAGCCCGCCTCGCTGAGCGCGCCTTTTTTCAGCGCCGCGCTCATCACACCCACGCCCAGCGGTTTGCCCAGCACCAACACATCGCCCACCTGTGCGTCGGCATTGCGCTTCACGCGTTTGGGGTGAATCAACCCCAGCGCCACCAGGCCGTAGATAGCCTCCACGCTGTCGATGGTGTGGCCACCGGCGATGGGAATGCCGGCGGTGCGGCACACCGAAGCGCCACCGTCCAGCACTTTGGCGATGGTCTCGGGCGACAGCACGCTGATGGGCATGCCCACCAGCGCCAACGCCATGATGGGGCGGCCGCCCATGGCATAAACATCGCTGATGCTGTTGGTGGCAGCGATGCGCCCGAATTCAAACGGGTCGTCAACGATGGGCATAAAAAAGTCGGTGGTGGCGATCAGCGCCTGCTCTTCATTCAGCTGGTAAACGGCGGCGTCATCGGCCGTTTCAATGCCGACCAAGAGTTCCTTGGGCATGGGCATCGCGGTCGTGCCTTTCAAAATCTGCGCCAACACACCGGGCGCGATCTTGCAACCACAACCGCCGCCATGCGACAGCGACGTGAGCCGGGGCTCAACAGGTTTTTCGGGGGCGTTCATGGGGTCCTTGGGTGGGTGAAATTGGGGGCCAACAACGGGGTGCGAAGGTTTTCATCGCCGGGCCGCGGTACCCGTCAACGGCGGTCTGCTGATGGGCAGCAAAGTCGCCAGCAAGCTCAACAGCGTTTGCTTCTCGCGGGCTGGGTCGAACAACGGTGCCCGCATCTGACACTGCTGTTGAAGCTTCGGCAGCATAGCGGCATCGTCGCGGCAGCGCTGCAGCAAGGCCGCCAGCGCAGCGGCGTCGCCCCATTCGAAAGTGCCGCCGTAGTCAAAGCCCAGCAGGCCCAGGTTGCCGTCGATGCGGCTGGCCAGCACGGGGGTGCCGCTGGTGACGGCCTCGGTCACCACATGGGCGCCACCTTCCATGCGGCTGGCGTGCACCAGCACATGCGCAGCCTGGATGCGCGCACGGGTGGCCGCGTGGGGCAGCCCACCCAGCCAACGGTAACGGGGCTGTACGGTCATCAGCGTGCGGGCTTCTTCGGCCAGTGCAGGGTCCAGTGGATCGCCAATGTGGTCCAGCAAGATGTCGCTGCGGCCCGCCAGCAGCCGCGCGGCAGCCAAGTAGGTCTGCGGTGATTTTTCTTCCCGCAGGTGGCCCACCATCAAGGCGCGCAGGTGGCGGTGGGTTGTGGTGAGCGGCCGGCGCGATGGCGTGGACTGCAGGCACACCAACCCCTTGCTGCGGTGCTCAGCCGGCAAACTTTGCAAACCCAGTTCGTTCAGCACCACCAGCCGGTGCGCCAAGACCAGCGAGCGCTGAGCCAGCGCGTCGTGCCCGATGTCGCGGTACAGGTCGGTGCCGGTCAGCACCAGCACCGAGGGCCGGGCCGGGTGCTGTTCATGCCAGGCCGCCAGTGACGGAGCCGAACGCCGGGCGTGCAGCGCAATCATCAAATCGTCTTCTGCATCCACAGCGACCAAGCCGGTCCACGCACCCACCACGCGCACCCGATAATGCCGACGCAGCATCTGCGCCCAACGGCGCGCCGTCTGCCAATTGCCGTTGTTGGCCTGGGCCAAAGCGGGCGTCACGATGACCAGGGATGGAAATTGCACCCAGTGAATGTAAAGCCAGCCCAGCGGGCCACCCAGACTGCGGCCGGCGTGCCGTTGTCCGCGCAGGCCGTGCCACCCGTGCCAGACACGGACGCCGACTTTCGCCATACCAGCCCGGCAGCGCTGGCCGCCATGCTGCAGGCCTGCCGTTGCGACACGCTGGCCACCTTTGCACGTTACGAACAAGCGCTGGCCCGTCAGCAGCTGGCCGTGCGCTACCACCCCGAACTGAACCCACCGCTGTGGGAATTGGGCCATATCGGCTGGTTTCAGGCGCATTGGCTGGCACGCAACCCTGAATGGCTGTTGGGCCTGCAGGCCAATCCGGCCGCTGCAAGGCTGCCTGCCGCCCGGGCCGATGTGGACGCGATGTACAACTCCAGCCTGGTGCCCCACGCCACGCGTTGGCAACTGCCGTTGCCCGACGCCACCACCACGCGCGCAGAGGTGGCCGCGGTGCTTGACGAATCCTTGGCGATGCTGAACGATGGCGGCAAGCTGACGGGTGCAGACAGCCCAGAAACCCTGGACCGCGCGCTCTACTTTCACCGCTTGTGCCTGGCACATGAAGACATGCATCACGAGGCAGCGCTGTACATGGCACAGGCTTTGGGCCTGCCGCTTCTGGCACCATCCGAGGCTCGTTTTCAGCCGCACGCGCTGCCCGCACCCGGGCCTTCGCTGCAACTGCCTGCCGGGCCGTACACGCTGGGCACGGTGCGGCCGCAGGGTTTCGCCTTTGACAACGAATGCGGCACCCAGCATCACCACCTGACGGGCTGCAGCATCGACTGCCAGGTGCTGCGCTGGCGCGACTACCTGCCTTTTGTAGAGGCTGGCGGCTACACCGACCCCCGCTGGTGGCCGGGCCGCGCCGCGGCTTGGCGGGCTGCACCCGGCAACCAGGCACCCCGCTACCTGCGCCTTGTGGTGGTGCCCCAGATCGAGTGGCACCAATGGCGCAACGGCGATTGGCAAACGCTGAACCTGGATGAACCGGCTTGCCATTTGACGGCCTATGAAGCCGATGCCTGGTGCGCCTGGGCGGGGCGCCGACTGCCCACCGAAGCCGAATGGGAATGTGCGGCCCGCAGCCACCCGGCACAATTCAACTGGGGCGCCGTCTGGGAATGGACAGCCAGCGGTTTTGGCGCCTACGAAGGCTTTGTGGCGCACCCCTACCGCGACTATTCGGAACCCTGGTTTGGCAGCCGTCGCGTGTTGCGCGGTGCCTCGGTGGCCACCCAGCCCAGGCTGCGACATGTGGCTTACCGCAACTTCTACACCCCCGATCGCAACGACATCCTGGCTGGCTTTCGCAGCTGTGCGGCCTGAGCAGCCGCGACGGTCAACCCTGCGCCAACATCACCGCATACCAGCCCTGGGTGTCGGTCCAGGTCTGCACACGCGTAAAACCGGCGTCGCGCAGCAGCGCTTCAAAGTCGCCGCGCCGCCACTTGTAGGAGTTTTCGGTGTGGATGCGTTCACCAGCGGCAAATGCACGTTGACCACCATCAAACCGCACCGTCAAATCGCAGCGCGCCTGCAGGTGCATTTCGATGCGGCCAGCCGCTTCGTTGTACACCGCCACGTGTTGCCACTGCTGCGGCTGGAAGTTGCTGCCTATCAGCCGGTTCAGGTGTCGCAACAGGTTCAGGTTGAATGCTGCCGTCACGCCCAGCGCATCGTCATAGGCCGGCTCCAACACCGCAGCCGGCTTGGCCAGGTCCACACCGATCAACAAGCCGCCTCCCGCACTCAGGGTGTGGGCTTGCCGCAGCAGCCGCAGCGCGGCGTCGGGGTCAAAGTTGCCGATGCTGGAGCCGGGATAGAACACCAGCGCCGGGCCTTGCAACAGGTGGGCCGGCAGCACCAGCTGGCCTGAAAAATCCAGCCCCACCCCGGTCATGCGCACATCCGGGTGCTGGCTCTGTAAAGCGTTCACGGCGCTGCGCAAAAATTCGACCGAAATGTCCAGCGCCACGTAATGCGCCGGCTGCAGGCTGGCAAACAGGCTGGCAGCCTTGGCGCAATTGCCGGCACCCAGGTCCACCAGCGTCAAACCGGGGCCTTGGCGCGCCTGCACAGCCGCCGCGATGTCACCCTGGTGCGTGGCCAACAAGGCGGCCTCTGTGCGTGTGGGGTAGTACTCGTCCAGCTCGGTGATGGCATCAAACAGGCGTGAACCCAGGCTGTCGTAGAAAAACTTGGGCGACACGGCAGCGGCGGATTGCAGCAGGCCTGCGCAGGCCTCGGCAGCCACGACTTCGGGCGCCCAGCGGTGCAACTGTAAGAATTGCGCTTCGCGCATCGACGGCTGTCCTGTGGTTAGGGCTCACCAACCGCTGCAGGCAAGATGGCCCAACCGCGCGGTGAAAAGCGCGCGGTGAAAAGCGCGCGGTGAAAGGGGCGGAATGTAGCAGCGGCCAGCAGCGGCCGCGCAAATCGGTTTCAATCCCAGGTCGCGGCCAGCCGCACCAGCTTACAAGACAGGAGTTCTTTTGATGTCACGTTCACCCCGCAGGTTGTTCACCCAGGCCCTCTTTGGCGTGGGTCTTTCGCTGGCTTTGGTTGCTGCTGCGCAGGCGCAAGCGGTGTTCCGTGTCACCACCATTCCTGAAGAAGCTGCCACCGAACAGGTGCGCAAGTTCACACCGCTGGCCAGCTACCTGGAAAAGCGCCTGGGCGTGAAAGTGGAGTTCACCCCGGTCAGCGACTACCCGGCCGCGGTAGAGGCGCTGGTGAACAAGAAGGTCGACCTGGTGTGGTTTGGTGGCTTTACCCATGTGCAAGCGCAAATCCGTTCGGGCGGCAAGATCATCCCCATCGCGCAGCGCGAAGAAGACACCAAGTTCCAGAGTGTGTTCATTGCCAAGACCGATTCAGGCATCAAGACGCTGGCCGACATGAAGGGCAAGCAAGTCAGCTTCGGCAGCCAGAGCAGCACCTCGGGCCACCTGATGCCGCGCAACAACCTGCTGAACGCCGGCATCAACCCGGAAAAGGACTTCCGCCGCATCGCCTACAGCGGCGCCCACGACGCCACCATCGCCAGTGTGGTCAGTGGCAAGGTCGACGCTGCGGCGCTGGACATCACCGTGTGGCGCAAGTTCGTCAGCGAAAACAAGGTTGACACCAAGGCCGTGGACGTGTTCTTCACGACCCCGCCGTTTTTTAATTACAACTGGTCAGTGCACGCTGACATGCCCGCCGAGCAGCGTGAAAAAGTGAAAAAGGCACTGCTCGACCTGGACCCGGCCACGCCGGAAGGCAAAGAAATCCTTCAACTGAACCGCGCCACGCGCTACATCACCACCAGCCCGGAGAACTACAAGGGTCTGGAAGCCGCCGGCCGCAGTGCCGGGTTGATCTGAACGCCCGCAGCACCAGGCTGCGCCTGGGGGTTGGGCGACCGGACCTGGTGGCACGGTCAGACCGCCTGTCCTGTCTGGGGCCCGTGAAGGTGCTGCGGCCTTGAAGCTGGAGATATCAGAACTCTCTGCGCGCCATCCGGCCGCCCGGCCGGGTGCGCCGGCCGCCCTGCGGGCCTTGAATCTGCAGGTTGCCAGCGGCGAGCAAGTGGCCGTCATCGGCCCCTCAGGTGCTGGCAAAACCACGCTGATGCAGGCTCTGGCCTGTGCCCACCGCCCCGCCCAGGGGCAGTTGCACCTGGATGGCATCAACCCGTGGACACTGCGCAGCGCTGCGCTGCAGCGCCTGCGCGGCCAGCTGTTTCTGGCGCCGCAGGTGCCGCCACTGCCACCGCGCCAGCGTGTGGTGACGTCGGTGCTGGCGGGCCGCTTGCCGGCCATGAGCCTGCTGGCCAGCGTGCGCTCACTGTTCTACCCGCTGGACATCCCGGCGGCGCACCAGGCCTTGGCGCGTTTTGACCTGGAGGATAAGCTGTTTGAACGTGTGGACCGCCTGTC
>JANNMQ010000015.1:0-7932 GCA_031398045.1 Rubrivivax sp. | reverse complement strand
TGGCGACGAATTCTTCCAGTACTTGCGCGATGCCTTCGATGTGCACTATGCCGAAGGCGATCAAACCCCGTCGATGATGAGCATCGGCATGCATTGCCGCATCCTGGGCCGGCCCGGCCGCATGCGAGCGCTGCAGCGCTTCCTCGACCATGTGCAGCGCCACGACCGTGTGTGGGTGACGCGGCGCATCGACATTGCGCGGCACTGGAAGGCCCGTTTTCCCTTTGACGCTGCAACCGCTTTTACCTGGGAGTGAATTGGTGACCCTCAAGCTTGAACAAATCAACGCGGCCAGCGTGGCGCAGTTCGTGGAGTTGCTCGACGGCACCTACGAACATTCGCCCTGGATCGCTGAACGCGCGGCCTTGCTGCGCCCCTTTGCCAGCCTGATGCATCTGAAGCTGTCACTGGCCCAGGTGGTGCGGGAAGCCGGCCGTGAACTGCAACTGGGCCTCATCCGCGCCCACCCCGAACTGGCGGGCAAAGCGATGGTCAGCAAGACCCTGACCGCCGAATCCACGAACGAACAGGGCAAAGCCGGCCTGACTGACTGCACGCCCGCGGAGTTCGCGGGTATCCAGCAGCTGAATGCCGACTACAACGCCAAGTTTGGCTTTCCGTTCATCCTGGCCGTGCGCGGGCCGCGTGGCCTGGGTTTGCCGAAAGCCGAGATCATCGCCACCTTCGAGCGGCGCCTGGACAACCACCCCGACTTCGAGCGCGCCGAATGCCTGCGCAACATCCACCGCATTGCCGAGATCCGGCTGAATGACAAGTTCGGCCACACACCAGCGCTGGGCAACCAGGTGTGGGACTGGGCTGAACGGCTGTCCACCCACAGCGACCCTGGCTATGCCGAGCGTGGTGAACTGACGGTCACCTACCTCACCGATGCGCACCGGGCCTGCGCCCAACGGTTGGCACATTGGATGAAGTCCGACTGCGGATTCGACGAGGTTGAGATCGACGCCGTGGGCAACGTGGTCGGCATCTACCATGGGCTTGAACGCTCCGCCAAACGCCTGTTGACGGGCAGCCACTACGACACGGTGCGCAACGGCGGCAAATACGACGGGCGGCTGGGCATCTTGGTGCCGATGGTCTGCGTGCGCGAACTGCACAAGCAAGGCCGTCGCCTGCCCTATGGCTTCGAAGTGGTCGGCTTCGCCGAAGAGGAGGGCCAGCGTTACAAGGCGGTGTTCCTGGGGTCTGGCGCGTTGACGGGGCACTTCGACAAGGCCTGGCTCGACCAGAAAGATGCGGATGGCATGTCGATGCGCGAGGCGATGGTGCATGCTGGCTTGTGCATCGACGACATCCCGAAGCTGACCCGTGATGCGTCCAGATACCTCGGGTTTGTCGAAGTGCACATTGAACAGGGGCCGGTGCTGAACGAGATCGACCTGCCGCTGGGCATCGTGACGTCGATCAACGGCAGCGTGCGCTACATCGGCGAGATGGTCGGCATGGCCAGCCATGCGGGCACCACGCCGATGGACCGGCGTCGCGACGCGGCGGCCGCGGCGGCCGAGTTGGTGCTGTTTGTCGAAAAGCGGGCTGCTGCGGTGCCGCATCTGGTGGGCACCGTGGGCATGCTGGAGGTGCCCAGCGGTTCGATCAACGTCGTGCCGGGCCGCTGCAAATTCAGCCTGGACATCCGCGCCACCACCAACGGGGTGCGCGATGCCTGCGCCAGCGATGTGCGCGATGAGCTCAAGCGCATCTGCGAGCGGCGCGGCCTGCACTTCAAGCTCGAAGAGACGGTGCGCGCTGCCGCCGCGCCGTCATCAGCGCCCTGGCAACTGCAATGGGAGCGTGCCGTTGCGGCACTCGGCCTGCCGCTGCACCGCATGCCCAGCGGTGCCGGACACGACGCGATGAAGCTGCATGAAATCATGCCGCAAGCAATGCTGTTCATGCGCGGGCTGAATGCCGGCATCAGCCACAACCCGCTGGAGTCGATCACCAACGACGACACCGAACTTTGCGTGCAGGCTTTTCAGAAATTGCTCGATCAACTCGCCACGGAACATTCATGATGAACGCCTCCCAAAACGCCGCCCTGGACGCATGGATCGACAGCCACTTCGACGAAGAAGTTCGTTTCCTGCAGGAACTGGTGCGTGTGCCCACCGACACCCCGCCCGGGAACAACACGCCGCACGCCGAGCGCACGGCGGACCTGTTGAAGGCCTTCGGCTTCGAGGCCGAGCGCCATGCGGTGCCCGAAGCTGCCGTGAAAGCAGCAGGCCTGGAAACGATCACCAACCTCGTCGTGCGGCGCAAGTACGGCGCCGGACGAATCGTCGGCATGAACGCCCATGGTGACGTGGTGCCACCCGGCGAAGGTTGGTCGCATGACCCCTACGGTGGCGAGGTGGTGGGCGGCAAGCTCTACGGCCGGGCTGCGGCGGTGAGCAAGTGCGACTTCGCCACCTTCACCTTCGCAACGCGCGCGCTTGAATCGCTGAAAGCGCCTCTGAAGGGCGGCGTGGAGTTGTACTTCACCTACGACGAAGAGTTCGGCGGCGAACTCGGCCCGGGCTGGCTGCTGAGCCAGGGTCTCGTCAAGCCCGACCTGCTGATCGCTGCCGGCTTCAGCTACCAGGTGGTCACCGGACACAACGGCTGCCTGCAGATGGAGGTCACCGTGCACGGCAAGATGGGCCACGCTGCGGTGCCCGACACCGGCGTCGACGCGCTTCAGGCCGCCACCAAGATATTGAACGCGCTGTACCACCAAAACACGCTGTACCAACAAGTCAAGAGCCAGGTCAAGGGCATCACGCATCCGTACCTGAACGTGGGCCTCATCCAGGGTGGTACCAACACCAACGTGATTCCGGGCAAGGTGGTGCTCAAGCTGGACCGCCGCATGATCCCCGAGGAGACGCCGTCGGACGTGGAGGCGACGCTGCGGCGTGTGATTGCGGAAGCTGTGGCCGGTTCGGCCGGCATCACCATTGATGTAAAGCGGTTGCTGCTGGCCAACGCGCTCAAGCCCTTGCCCGGCAACCAGCCGTTGGTGAAGGCGCTGTGCGAGCACGCCACCGCGGTGTTTGGCGAGCCCATCGAGGCCTCCGGCACGCCGCTGTACACCGATGCCCGACTCTTCTGCGAACAGGGCATCCCGGCCGTGCTCTACGGCTGCGGCCCGCGCACGGTGCTGGAGAGCAACGCCAAACGTGCCGATGAGCACATCGATCTCGAAGACCTGCGGCGCGCAACGAAGGTGGTTGCCCGTGCGCTGGCCGACCTGCTGTCCTGAACCAAAAGTTCGATTCGACGGCCCCGGCGGCCGTCCGTTGCAGTGCGTAGATGGCAGCGCGTGAACGGCAGCTCGTAGATGGCAGCTCGTAGGTGGTGGCTCGTAGATGGCAGGTGCCACCCGTACACTGCCCGAACAAGCTTCGCCGCGCAGCATGACCTTGCCCACATCCCCCTTTCCCAGACTGTGCCCACTGGGTGATTCGGCCTGGATCGTGGAGTTTGGCTGCACCATCGACGAAGCGTGCCATGCGCGCGTGATGGGCCTGGCGCAAGTGCTGGCGGCCCAGTGCAAACAAGGTCTGTGGCCTGCTGTGCTGGAATGGGTGCCGGCCTACACCACCCTGACCGTGTACTTTGATGTTTCGGGCCCGCAGGACTTGATGCAGACGGCCGCTGCGCCGCTGTTGGCGTTGGCCCATGGCGCTGCACCGCTGTGGCAACCCGGCCGTCAATGGCGTTTGCCAGTCTGTTTTGACAACGATTGCGCGCCCGACCTGCACCACCTGGCGCAGGCCCGTGGGCTGTCGATAGAGACGGTGGTGACCCTGCTGACCAGCACGCCTTTGCGCGTTTACATGCTGGGTTTCCAGCCAGGATTTCCGTACATGGGTGGGCTGCCGGCGGCGCTGGAGATGCCGCGCCGCGACACGCCGCGCACCGCAGTGCCTGAACGCAGCGTGGCGGTGGCCGGCCGCATGTGCGCGGTCTACCCCTGGCGCAGCCCAGGGGGCTGGCACCTGGTGGGGCGCACGCCGCTGCGCCTGTTTGATGCCCAACATGCCGACGGGCCGGCGTGGTTGCGGGCCGGCGACGAGGTGCGCTGGTTTGCCATCGACCGCCAACGTTTCAACGCCATCGAAGACAGGCTCGCGGCTGAAGGCGCTGTGCGTGGTGAATGGCTCTTGGCTGCAAATTCACACGGATGACAGGCGCCGTTGAATTTGTCGACGGCGGTGCTGCGGTGTCTGTACAAGACCAGGGCCGCCGGGGCCATCGTGCCCTGGGTGTACCGCTGGCCGGTGCCGCCGACCCCGTGCTGATGGCCTGTGCCAATGCGCTGCTGGCGCAGCCCGCCCACCTGGCGGTGCTGGAAGTGGGGCTGCTGGGGCCCACCCTGCGCGCGCTGCGGGCGCCCGTGCGCTTGGCGCTGGTGGGTGACTTTTTGCCGCGCATCACACCGGCGGGCGGCAGCCCTGTGGTGTGTGCGTCGTGGCGCAGCCTGAGCTTGCAACCGGGTGATCTGCTCAGCGTCGGTCCGTGTCGTTCAGGCATCGGCTACGTCGCGCTGGCTGGCGGTGCCCCTGTGCCGGCGGTGCTGGGCAGCCGTTCCACCTACGCCCGAGCGGGGCTCGGCGGCATCAACGGCCGCGTGCCGCGTGGGGGTGACGTACTGCCCTGCGCAGCCGCTGCGGGCTTGGAGCTGCAAGCGCCCGCACCCTGGTTGCACCCTGCAGGCCCGCTGCGCGTGCTGCCGGGGCCGCAGGACGACCACTTTGATGGCGAAGCCTGGGCGCTGTTTCTGGGCAGCGATTACAGCGTCACGCGCGACGCCGACCGCATGGGTGTGCGCTTGCACGGGCCGGCACTGCGGCACGTGAGCGGCATGGGCGCCGACATCGTGTCAGAGGCTGTTGCGCCCGGTGCGGTGCAGGTGCCTGGCGCCGGCCAGCCCATCGTGCTGGGCGTGGACGCACAAACCATCGGCGGCTACGCCAAGATCGCCACCGTCATCAGCGCCGACCTGCCGCGGCTGGCGCATCTGCGGCCGGGCAGCGTGTTGCGCTTTGCCGTCGTTTCGCGCGAACAGGCGCTGGCGGCGCGGCAGGCGCAACAAACAGCGCTGGCCGACTGGATACGCCGCCTGACGCCGGTGCGTGCCAGCGGTGAACCCGATGAAGCCGCGTTGTACGCGGGCAACCTGATCAGCGGCATGATCAATGCCCACGGTGATGGATGAATGTTTTGCACCCATGCCGCCCGTTCAACCAACCACCCCAGACCTGCAGCCATGACCAGCCAGCGCATCAACCTCAATTCAGACCTGGGTGAGTCTTTTGGCGCCTGGACGATGGGCCGCGACAGCGACATGCTGCAGCTGGTCAATTCGGCCAATGTGGCTTGTGGCTTTCATGCCGGCGACCCACTGGTGATGCGCCAGACGGTGGCCACTGCCAAGCGCTACGGCGTCAGCATCGGCGCGCACCCCAGCTTCCCCGACCTGCAGGGTTTTGGCCGTCGCCGCATGGAGCTGAAGTCCGATGAACTGGAGGCCGTGGTGGCCTACCAGATTGGCGCCTTGCAAGGCATTGCAGCGGCCGAAGGCCATGCCGTGACGCACGTAAAGGTGCATGGTGCACTCAGCAACCTGGCCAGCGAAAACATCGAACTGGCGCGCTGCGTGGCGCGGGCGGTGCGTGCCGTCAGCGCCGACTTGATTCTGTTGGCGCCGGCGCTTTCTGAACTGGTGCACGCCGGCCACGAGTCTGGCCTGCCGGTGGTGGAAGAAATCTTTGCCGACCGCAACTACACCGACGATGGTGACCTGGTGCCACGTTCACACCCGCAGGCCATGGTGCACGGCGCCGAAGCCAGCGTGCGCCATGTGATTGCCATGCTGGAAGCGGGTGCGCTGCTGTCCATCAACGGCAAGCGCCTGCCTTGCAAAGCAGGCAGCATCTGCGTGCATGGTGACAACGCCGAAGCGGTGGCTACCGCGCAAGCGGTGCGGCAGGCGTTGCAGGCTACGGGTTGGCAGTTGGTGACGCTGCCTGACGTGGTCGGCGCCTGATTGAGATTCGGGGTTCAGGCGGGCCCTGGCGGCACAGCGGTGGGCGGCACCGGGTCAATGTGCGGCCACCACCTTGCGGCGGCTGGTCAGCGCAACCGCCAGCATTGCTGCAGCAAGCAAGGCGCTGACAGAAGGCTCAGGCACCTGGGCGATGATCTGCCCGGCCATCAACTGGTGCACGCGTGTGGTCTTGTGTGCAGCGTCCCAGTTGATGTATCCCGCAGCCACACTCAAATCGTTGGCGCAGTTGTCGCCGACATTGTTGTTGTTGAAGCACAGCGCGCTGGCTTGTGTGAAGCCGTAGGCGGCGGGGTTCAGCACCATGTCTTCAACGCGGCTGTAGGCATCGTAGACCTGGATGCCTGCGGCCAGCTGCGGGTCCAGCGCGCTCAGCAGATTTTTCAGCGCGGCATTCAGCGCGATGCCGTTTTGGTTGTCCACACTGGCCAGGTCAACCCGCGGTGTGCGGGTGGCCACCACGATGTTCTTGGCGCCGCGGGCGTCCAGTTGCCGCAGTGCGGTGTCGATGTTGGCCAGTGCGCCGACTATCTTGTTCTGCAGCTGCGCGGGCGGTGTGGTGGCCAGGAAGATGTCGTTGCTGCCGGCCCAGTAGATGTACAGCGCATTCGGGTCGGCCGCTGCTGCGCCCAAGGCCGTGAAGTGCGTCTGGATCTGCGTCAGCGTGTTGGGAATGGCCGCGTTCAGGCCCGGTGCGCCCGTGGTGGCGCCGCTGTAGCCATAGTCCAGCAGCGGCACGCCCCAGGTGCTGGCCATGTACTCCACCACCACGATGCCGTTGTTGTTGCGTCCGCCAAAGTTGGGTGGCGGGTTGACGGCGGGCCCGAACAGGGCGCGCAGGTTGCCGTTGTCGACGTTGCTGTCGCCAAAGACGACGATCTGCGAAACAGGCGCCGCAGTGGCCGTCAAGGCCGAGGCTGACAGCCCCAGCGCCAGAACCAAACCATGAAACAGATTCATCACAATCTCCAGAGTTTTATTCGTGAGTGCTTTTTTGCCCATCAACCATAGCGAGCGTGACCTGCCTGTCAATGGGGTTTGACCTTCGCAGCGCTGCGCATCTTGTATCTACCTGCACCGCAGCTGCGCCACCAACGCCCGTGCATGAGCAACCCCGACGCTGGCCTATGTCGATGACTTCACCTGCTGTTTCTGTCACTTCTGCACGACCGGAAAGCCGCCGGGTGTTCATGCTGGGTGCCACCGGCACCATCGGTCGCGCCACCGTGCGTGCTTTGCTGCGCCAGGGGCACGAGGTGGTGTGCCTGGTGCGGCCACAAGCCGGCACCAGTGGTCGCCTGGGCCTGGCCGACACCCAGCAACTGCTGGCCGGCGCTGAGGTGCGCACGGGCGATGTGCAAGACCCGGCCTCGCTGGCGCGCGACGGCTTTGGTGGCCAGCGTTTTGATGTGTTGATGTCGTGCCTGGCATCACGCACCGGTGCGCCCGCCGACGCCTGGGCCATCGACCACCAGGCGCATCTGCATGCCCTGGCTGCGGCGCAGGCTGCGGGCGTGTCGCAGGTGGTGCTGCTGTCGGCCATCTGCGTGCAAAAGCCGCTGCTGGCCTTTCAGCATGCCAAGCTGGCCTTTGAAAAACGGCTGGTTGAATCGGGTCTGGTCTACAGCATCGTGCGGCCCACGGCGTTCTTTAAATCGTTGTCGGGCCAGCTGGACCGCGTCAAGCGCGGCAAGCCTTTCCTGGTCTTTGGCAACGGCCAGCTCACCGCCTGCAAACCCATCAGCGACGACGACCTGGCCGACTACCTGGCCCGTTGTGTGAACGACCCCGCTTTGCACCACCGCGTGCTGCCCATCGGTGGCCCGGGTGACGCCATCACGCCGCGCCAGCAGGGT
>JANNMQ010001146.1:0-6650 GCA_031398045.1 Rubrivivax sp. | reverse complement strand
AGTTCTTCGCCGGTGTTTTCGTCCAGCAGTTTCACGCCATAGCCATACACCGCCTTGCCCGGACTGCCAAACTTGCTGGTCGCTTTTTCAACGCCGTTGCAGAGGCTCAGGATGGGCCAACCCGTTTCGGTCTGCCAGTAGATGTCGATGATGGGGCGGCCCAGGCTCTCGCTGATCCACTTGGCCGTGGGTTCGTCCAGCGGCTCACCGGCCAGGAACAGCGCACGCAAGCTGGACAGGTCGTGTTTTTTCAGCGCTGCCGGGTCGTGTTTCTTCAGCACCCGCACGGCCGTGGGGGCCGAGAACATCACCGTCACCTTGTACTTTTCAACCAGACTCCACCAGATGGCCGCGTCGGGGTGGCCGTCCATGCCGCGTGTGGGAAGCCCTTCATACATGATGGTGGCCATGCCAGCAATCAGCGGGCCGTAGATGATGTAGCTGTGGCCCACCACCCAGCCGATGTCGCTGGTGGAGAAAAAGGTTTCGCTGGCCGGGCCTTGGGCCCCTTCCAGCGGCGCGCAGAAGATGTACTTCATGCTGGCGGCCAGCGCCACCGCATAACCACCGGTGTCGCGCTGCACGCCTTTGGGCTTGCCGGTGGTGCCGCTGGTGTACAGCGTGTAGCTGGGGTGGGTGGATTCCACCCAGGTGCACGGCACGGTCGTCGACGCATGGTGCTCACGCCAGTGGGCGTATTCTTCATCGCGCCCTTCAACTGGCTTGAAAGCGGCCAAGCCGCGGTTGACCATCAACACCCGCTGCGGTTTGTGCACGGCCAGCTGGATGGCTTCATCCAGCAGCGGCTTGTAGGCCACCACCTTGCCGCTGCGGCTGCCGGCGTCGGCGCTGATGATCAACGTGGGCTCGGCGTCATCAATGCGGCTGGCCAGGCTGACGCTGGCAAAACCACCAAACACCACCGAATGCAAAGCCCCGATGCGTGCGCAGGCCAGCATCGCAAACGCCGCCTCGGCAATCATCGGCATGTAGATCAGCACGCGGTCGCCTTTTTGCACGCCCAGGCTCAGCAGTGTGGCAGCCATGCGCTGCACTTCGTCGTGCAACTGGCCAAAGCTGTAGGTGCGTTCCTGGCCGGTTTCGGTGGAGACAAAAATCAGCGCCGCTTGCTCGGCCCGTGTGGCCAGATGGCGGTCCACCGCGTTGTGGCACAGGTTGGTGGTGCCGCCGACAAACCAGCGCGCAAAGGGCGGGTTGCTGTAGTCGCACACCTGTTGGGGCGGCGTTTGCCAGTCGATCAACGCAGCCTGTTCAGACCAGAAGCCATCACGGTCTTGCAAAGAACGGCGGTGGAAATCAGCGTAATTTTCTGCAGAACCCATGGTGGTCTCCTCTTGTTTGGTGCGATCAAATGCCAACACGGATTGGGCGAGCAGCCGCTGACAATCGCCTGACTGGTGCGGGCACCGCCAGGCCTGGCTGTACCGGCTGTTATCCTTGTCGGGTGACATCCAGACACACAGCCCCCATCCGCCGAGGCCCGCATTTGCCAGGCGTACGGTGGGCGCGGCCATCGCACAGCCTTTCGGTATGGGTGATTGCATGGCTGTTCTGTGGTGCCGCTGCGCCTGCCTGGGCTGCGCCGCCTGCTGCTGCCGCTGCGCTTCCCACACCGGCAGCAACAGCGCCGGCGCTGCCAGCGCCTGCAACCTCCAACGCTGCCGCAGCCGCTGACAGCGGCCCGCAAGGGCCCGACCCTTTGCTGCACTTGCTGCAGGAGCGCGGCTTTGTGCAAGCTGGCCTGGCCGGGCTGCAGCCAGCCGTGGCCTTGGTCCAACAGGCACGCAACCTGGCCTCCGAAGCCGTGATTGCAGCCATGGGGTTTCTGGGCCTGCCCTACACACGGGGCGGCAACTCCGCAGAAAGCGGTTTTGACTGCAGCGGCTTCACGCGCTACGTGTTCAAACACACCGTGGGTCTGCTGCTGCCGCGCAGTGCTGAAGAGCAGGCACAGCTGAACACCCTGCAGCCCGTGGCTGCGGAAGAACTGAAGCCCGGTGACCTGGTGTTTTTCAACACCTTGCGCAAGGCTTTTTCGCATGTGGGCATCTACGTCGGTGACGGCCGCTTTGTGCATTCACCGCGATCGGGGGCTTCAGTTCGGCTGGACAGCATGCGCCAGGACTACTGGGCCAAGCGCTTCGATGGTGCACGCCGCGCGCCTGTGGCTGAAACGGCGCAGAACCGCTGACAGCCCGCGCCAGCATCGGTGCTGACGCGCACGCGTGATCTGCCGCAGGTGTGAAGGCACAATGGTGTATGGGCGAATCAATCATCCCGCTGGCCGACTTGCGTTATGCCGCAGACCTGCCGCACATACCGGCCACCTTGACACCCGCCAACGGCCTGCTGGCTGACCGCCTGGGCCGCCCCTTGCACGACCTGCGCATCAGCGTCACCGACCGCTGCAACTTCCGCTGCAGCTACTGCATGCCCAAAGAAGTGTTTGACAGCCAGTACAAGTTTTTGCCCCAGTCATCGCTGCTGAGTTTTGAAGAAATCACCCGTGCATCGCGGCTTTTCGTGGCGCATGGCGTGCACAAGTTGCGCCTGACCGGCGGTGAACCACTGCTGCGCAAACACCTGGAGGTGCTGGTGAAGCAGCTGGCTGAACTGCGCACTCCGCAAGGCAGCGCGCTGGACATCACGTTGACCACCAACGGTTCACTGCTGGCACGCAAAGCCGCTGCGCTGCGCGATGCCGGCTTGAAGCGTGTGACCGTGAGCCTGGACGCGCTGGACGACGGCGTCTTCCGGCGCATGAACGATGTTGACTTTCCGGTCGCCGACGTGCTGCAAGGCATTGATGTGGCGTTGCAGGTGGGCCTTGCGCCGGTGAAGGTGAACATGGTGGTCAAGCGCGGCACCAACGACCATGAAATCGTGCCGCTGGCCCGCCATCTGCGCAGCCGCTACGGCGCCGCCGTGGTGCTGCGCTTCATCGAATACATGGACGTCGGGGCCACCAACGGCTGGCGCATGGACGAAGTGCTGCCGTCACAGCAAGTACTGCAACTTCTGCAAGCGCACTTCAGCCTTGAAGCGCTGGCACCGACAGCAACGGGGGAAACGGCACAACGCTGGCGGTACACCGACGGTAGCGGCGAGGTGGGCTTCATCAGCAGCGTGACACAAGCTTTCTGCCGCGACTGCAACCGCGCTCGGTTGTCCACCGAAGGCAAACTCTTTTTGTGCCTTTTCGCCAGCCGCGGCCACGACCTGCGCGCGTTGCTGCGCGGTGGCCACAGCGACGAACAGATCAGTGCAGCATTGGGGCTGATCTGGCAAGGCCGCGACGACCGTTATTCAGAACTGCGGAGCGCTGCCGTTGCCGGCGCTGCGGCTGCTGAACGCCGCGTTGAAATGCACTACATCGGCGGCTGAACATCAGCGGCTGAATTTCAAGCGCTGCGGCTGGGCGCTTCAATCAGCGCCCGCCGGCGCCTGCGCTGCAGGTTCAACCAGCTCGGGCGTGGTGATTTCACCTGGCACCCGCTTGCGCGCAAACAGCGTGTAGATGGTGGGCACCACAAAGATGGTCAGCAGCGTGCCCACACTCATGCCACCCACGATGACCCAGCCTATCTGCTGCCGGCTCTCGGCGCCGGCACCGGTGGCCAGCGCCAGCGGCACGGCACCCAGCACCATGGCGCCGGTGGTCATCAGGATGGGGCGTAGGCGCAGCGTGGCCGCCTCGGTCACGGCTTCCATCACGTCCTTGCCCTGTTTGCGCAGCTGGTTCGAAAACTCGACGATCAAGATGCCGTGTTTGGTGATCAAGCCCACCAGCGTGATCAGTCCAATCTGGGAAAACACGTTCAAGGTGCCGCCCGACCACTGCAGCGCCGCCAAGGCACCCACCATCGACAGGGGCACTGAAAGCAGGATCACGAAGGGGTCGACGAAACTTTCGAACTGCGCTGCCAGCACCAAAAAGATGAACAACAGCGCGAGCACAAACACCAGGCCCAAAGAGCCCGACGAGGCCCTGAACTCGCGGCTGACCCCGTTTAGCTCGGTGGCATATCCCGCCGGCAGCACACGCACAGCAGCCTCGTCCATGAACCGCAAAGCTTCGCCCAGCGAATAACCCGGGGCCAGATTGGCGGTGATGGTGACCGAGCGCCGCTGGTTGAAATGGTTCAGCTCGCGCGGGCTCACCGATTCTCGAATCTTCACCAGGCTGGACAGCGGCACCATGGTTTCGCCGCGGCCGCGCACGAAGATTTTGTCGATGTCTTCGGGCGTGGCGCGGCCGCCCTGCGCGGTTTGCACCAGCACGTCGTACTGTTCAGCGTCGCGCTTGTAGCGGGTGACGGCACGCCCACCCAGCATGGTCTCGACGGTGCGCGCCACGGCGTCCACCGACACCCCCATGTCGGCCGCACGCGCGCGGTCCACGTCCATGAAGATCTCGGGCTTGTTCAGTTGCAGGTCCATGTCGGGCTGCACGATGCCCGGGTTCTTCTGCATCTCCGCCATCAGGGCCTGGCCCACGCGCGACATGTTGGGATAGCTGTCACCACTGACGATGACAAAGTTGATGGATCGCTCGCGGAAGCCCTGACCCAGGCTGGGTGGTGTGACGGGAAAGACGCTGACGCCGGGCAAGCTGCTCAGCTTCGGCAACAACGAGCGCGCCAGTTCAGGCGTCGTTTGTGTGCGCTTCTCCCAGTCCACCGTGCGCATCACGGCGTTGCCCGTCGACACCTGGCCGCCACCCATGAACATGAAGCGGCGGTCGAACTCGGGGTACTGCGAGGTGATGGCCTCGATGGCGTCCAGGTAGCGCGCCGTGTAGTCCAGCGTGGCACCGTCGGGCGCACGCACGGGCATGAAGATGACACCGCGGTCTTCCATCGGCGACAGCTCACTTTTTGCGTTGCTGAAGAGAAACCAGCTGCCGGCCGCAGAGGCCACCATCACCAGCACCACCAGCCAACGCTGGCGCAGGGTCCAGCGCAGCATCGAGGCATAGCCGTTGGTCATCTTGACCAGACCGGACTCCATGAAGCGGTCGAAAAAACCGGGCTTGGGGTTGTGGCGCAGCAGCTTGCTGCACAACATGGGTGTCAGCGTCAACGCGACAAAACCCGACACCAGCACCGCGCCGGCCAGTGTCAAGGCAAATTCACCAAACAGCCGCCCCGTGCGACCAGGCGTGAAAGCCAGCGGCGCAAACACGGCGGCCAGCGTCAGCGTCATGGCCACCACGGCGAAGCTGATTTCGCGCACACCCTTGATGGCGGCCTGGAAAGGCTGCATGCCTTCTTCGATGTGACGGTAGATGTTTTCAAGCACCACGATGGCGTCGTCCACCACCAGTCCGATGGCCAGCACCAAGGCCAGCAAGGTCAGCGTGTTGACCGTGAAGCCGGCCAGCGCAATCAGCGCAAAAGCGCCCACCAAACTGACCGGTATGGTCACCAGCGGGATGATCGATGCCCGCAGCGTGCGCAGGAAAACAAACACCACCAGGGCCACCAGCACCACGGCTTCGATCACTGTGGTGTACACGGCCTTGATGGAGCGGTCGATGAACACCGACAAGTCGTTGGCCTGCACCACCGTCACACTGGCGGGCAGGTCGCGCTGCAGTTGCGGCATCAATGCTTTCACGCCGGCCGCCACATCCAGCGGGTTGGCGGTGGCGTTGCGAATGATGCCGGTGCTGATGCTCGGCACCCCATTCAAGCGTACGCGGCTGCGTTCGCTGGCAGCCGCCTCTTCAACCCGCGCCACATCACGCAAGCGCACGGTGTAGCCGGCCACAGTTTTCAGCACGATGTCGTTGAACTGCGCCACGGTGTTGAGGTCGGTGCGCGCGGTGACGCTGAATTCTCGCTGGCGGCTTTCGATGCGCCCGGCCGGAACCTCCAGGTTCTGGCGACGCAGCGCCTCTTCCACGTCCTGCACCGTCAGCTTGTAGGCGGCCAGTTGGTCGGGGTCGATCCAGACGCGCATCGCGTATTTGCGGTCGCCGCCGATCTGTACATCGGCCACGCCAGGCACCGTCTGCAGGCGCGGCTTGACCACGCGGTTGATCAGGTCAGTCAGCTCCAGCGTGCCCAGGGTTTCGCTGGTGTAGGCCAGCCAGATGGTGGGCGTGGCGTCGGCCTCTACCTTGGCGATGACCGGCTCGTCCACCGCGTCGGGCAGGCGGCCACGCACGCGCGCGACGCGGTCGCGCACCTCGGCGGCGGCGGTGTCGGGGTCTTTGCTGAGCTTGAAGCGCACCGTGATCTGGCTTTGTTCGGTGCGCGACACGCTGGTCATGATGTCCACGCCGTCGATGCCGGCTATCGAGTCCTCCAGCGGTTTTGTCACCTGCGACTCGATGACCTCCGACGAGGCCCCCAGCAGGCGTGTGCTGACGTTGACCAGCGGCTCGTCAATGCGCGGGTACTCACGCAGACTGAGCTGCTTGAACGACACCAGGCCGATCAACACCAGCAGCAGCGACATCACGCAGGCCAGCACGGGGCGGCGGATCGAGGTTTCCGAGAGCTTCATGGTGCTACCCCTGGCTGCGGAACATCAACAACGGCGATCAGGGCTGTGCCGGGCGCGAGCCCGACGCGGCCGAGGCGCCCGCACCCGGCGGCTTGCCGCTACCGCCCTTGCCTTCG
>JANNMQ010001118.1:0-6196 GCA_031398045.1 Rubrivivax sp. | reverse complement strand
TGAACCGTGCACTCAAAGGCACCTACCCGCCGGGCTCCACCTTCAAGCCTTTCATGGCCATGGCAGCACTGGTATCGGGCAAGCGCGACCCCCACACCATCATCAACGACGGCGGCACTTTCCAGTTCGGCAACCACACCTTCCGCAGCCACGGCGACCGCGGTGTGGGGCCGGTGGACATGGCGCGCTCCATCGTCAAGAGCAGCAACGTCTACTACTACTCGCTGGCCAACGAGATGGGTGTGGACTTGATGCATGAACAGCTGCAGCCGATGGGTTTTGGCGTCAAGACCGGCATCGACCTGGAAGGTGAAGTGACCGGCATCCTGCCCTCCACGGCCTGGAAAAAGCGCTACTACAAAACACCAGAACAACAGCGCTGGTATGCCGGTGAAACCATTTCTCTGGGCATCGGCCAGGGTTACAACAACTTCACCATGTTGCAGATGGCGCAAGCCACTGCCACGCTGGTATCAGGCGGCATGCGCTTCAAACCGCGCCTGGTGCGTGAAGTACAGGCCGCAACGGCCGACCCGGGCCGCGACAAGGGCGTCGAACGAGGCACGGGCCCTGCAGGGGCCGCCGTGCGCACCGTGGCCGGTGCAGCGTTGGACCCACTGCCGCACAAACCCGAACACACCGAACTGATACGGCGCGCACTGCATGGCGTGACCCAAGAAGGCACGTCGACGCGGGTGTTCATGGGTGCTTCTTACGCCAGCGGCGGCAAAACCGGCACCGCGCAGGCCGTGGGTGTCAAACAAAACCAGCGCTACGACGCCAGCAAACTGGAAGAACACAAACGCGACCATTCGCTCTACATCGCTGCCGCCCCCATCGATGCACCCACGGTGGTGCTGGCCGTGGTGGTTGAAAACGCCGGATTCGGTTCTCAAGCGGCAGCACCCATCGCGCGCCGCGTTTTTGACTTTCTGCTGCTGGGTCTTTACCCCAGTGAAGAAGACCTGGCACTGACGCGCGAAGGCAAGTCCAGTGCCCCAGTGGGCAAGCCGCGCCAGGCCGCAGACATGCCGCTCGCTTCGCCCAACGGCCCCGGTCCGACCGCAGGCGCAGCGCCCTTGCGCAACAGCCCCTGGGTGGCCACAGCGCCCACCGGCCCGTCCACCACGGCTGCGCGTTAACGCTGTGGCCAACAGCTTCGACCCCGTCTCGCCCTGGCACCGCGTGCGCACGGTGCTGCTCGGTTTTGACTGGCCGCTGATGCTGGCCATTTTGATGCTGGCCGCCATCGGTCTGGTGGCCATGTATTCAGCCGGTTTCGACCATGGCACCCGCTTCAAAGATCACGGTCGCAACATGCTGCTGGCGTTGGCGGTTCTGTTTGTGGTGGCGCAGGTGCCCCCACAGCGGCTGCAACAACTGGCCGTGCCCTTGTACGTGCTGGGTGTGGCGCTGCTGCTGGCCACGGCGCTGTTTGGCATCACGCGCAAGGGTGCCACGCGCTGGCTGGCGCTGGGGCCGTTGGTTATCCAGCCGAGTGAGATACTGAAAATTGCGATGCCGCTGATGCTGGCCTGGTGGTTTCAGAAGCGTGAAGGTCGGCGCACGGCGTCCGACTTTGTTTTTGCAGCCCTGTTGCTGCTGCTGCCGGTGGCGGTGGTGATCAAGCAGCCAGATCTGGGCACCGCGCTGCTTATCCTGGCCAGCGGCGTGTATGTGCTGTTCTTCGCTGGGCTGTCCTGGAAGCTGGTGCTGCCCGCGCTGGCGGTGGGCCTTGTGGGCATTGCCGCCGTGGTGATCACTGCCGACGCCATTTGTGAACCCGGTGTTCGCTGGCCGGTGCTGCGCGAATACCAGCAGCACCGCATCTGCACCTTGTTGGACCCCACACGCGACCCGCTGGGCAAGGGCTTCCACATCCTGCAGGGCATGATCGCCATAGGCTCTGGCGGTTTGGCCGGCAAAGGTTTCATGCAGGGCACGCAGACGCACCTGGAATTCATTCCTGAACGCACCACCGACTTCATCTTTGCCGCTTATTCAGAAGAATTCGGGCTTGCCGGCGTGGTGGTGCTGATGCTGGCTTTCACGTTCCTGATTTACCGCGGTTTGATGATTGCTGCTGCAGCACCCACGGTTTTCACGCGCCTGTTGGCTGGCGCCGTGACGATGGGGTTTTTCAGCTACGCCTTCGTGAACATGGGCATGGTCAGCGGCATCCTGCCGGTGGTGGGCGTGCCACTGCCCTTTGTCAGCTACGGCGGCACCGCCATGGTGTCTTTGGGCCTGGGGCTGGGCATTCTGATGTCGGTGGCCCGCAGCCGCCAGTTGATGCAGTCCTAAGCGCAAGAACCTGTAGCGTTCTCAGGCAACCGTGGGAGTGGCGGGCAGGGCTGGAAACCGCAACGTGAACAGCGCGCCTGGCAACGCTGCGGTCTCGCCACTTCGGGGCCGCGCATCGGCCAGCTCAATTTCAGCGCCGTGGCGCTGCGCAATTTCCTGCACGATGGCCAGGCCCAGCCCGCTGCCGTCCACCTGCACCTCCGAGGACCGGTAAAAGGGCCTGAACACCGCCTCGCGTTCAGCCGGTGCGATGCCTGGCCCGGTGTCTTCCACCTGCAGCACCACCATCTGGCCATAGGGGTCGGGCAGCACCCGCGCTGTCACCGTGCCGCCGGTGGGGGTGTAGCGCAGCGCGTTGTCCACCAAGTTGCGTATCAACTCCGACAGCAGCACCGGCTCACCCAGCAAGCGCAGAGGCGAAGCACCCTCGGGGCCTTCGTAGCCAAGGTCGATGCGGCGCTCGACGGCATTTGCAAAAAAATCGCGCACCACGGCGCGGGTCATGCCCGCCAGGTCCAGCGGCACGCGGCGCATCACCTCGGCGCCGTCTTCAGCCCTGGCCATGGCCAGCAACTGGTTCACCATGTGCGCGGCGCGCTGCGAAGACAGTGCAATTTGCAGCAGCGAATGACGCAACGTGGCCGGGTCGCTGCGTCCCGACTCGATCTCGCGCGCAGCCAGTTCAGCCTGGGTGCGCAGGCCCGCCAGCGGCGTCTTCAGCTGGTGCGCAGCGTCGGCCAAAAAATGGCGCTGCGTGGCAATGCTGGCGTCCAGCCGTTGCAGCAAGTCGTTGATGGCGGCCACCAGGGGCGCCACCTCATCGGGCACATTGCCGTCGTCGATGGGACTCAGGTCGGTAACCTGCCGGCGCCTGATGCGCTGCTGCAATTCCGCCAGCGGCCTGATGCCACGTGCCAGTGCAAACCACACCAGCACCACAGCCACTGGCAAGATCACAAACTGCGGCAAGATCACACCTTTGATGATTTCGGTGGCCAGCAGCGAACGCCGGCCCAGGGTCTCGGCCACTTGAACCAGCGCGTCAGACTCGGCCTGGCCAGCAGGGCCGCGCAGCCACACGTAAGCCACCCGCACCGGCTCTTCACCCAACACGTCGTCGCGGTAACGCACGGCGTTGGTGATGGGTGGGCCGTTGAAGTCATCAGTGGGCACGGTGAGCGACGGGTCGCCGGCCAGCAGCTCGCCACGGCGGCCCAGCACCTGAAAGTACACGCGGTCTTCGTCACCGTCGTCGTTATGCACCAGTTGCTCGGCCGTGCGCTGCATCTGCTGGCGGCCTGCCAGGCTGTCCGCCAACCCGTTGGCTTCCAGCACCACCGCCTGGCGCGACAGCGCCAGGGCCACGTCGGCCAGTTCGCGGTCAAAAGGGCCGTTGGCGATGGCTTGCGCCACCACCCAGGTCAGACCCAGGCTCATGGGCCACAGCACCAGCAGCGGCGCCAGCATCCAGTCCAGGATTTCGCCGAACAGCGACCGCTGCACGCGCACCTGGCTGGGCGGCGAGAGCGGATTTTTCACGATCTGCAGCCCGGTCTGGCGCAAGCGCCCGCCTGCGCTGCGGCCGCAGAGGGCCCGCTCAAGAAACGCTCAGGCTGCGATCTTTTCCAGGCAATAACCCAGACCGCGAACCGTGGCAATGCGTACAGGGCCTTGTTCAATCTTCTTGCGCAGGCGGTGGATGTAAACCTCAATGGCATTGTTGCTGACCTCTTCACCCCACTCGCACAGGCGCTCCACCAGCTGGTCCTTGCTGACCAAACGACCCGCGCGCTGCAACAGCACTTCCAGCAGGCTGAGTTCACGCGCCGACAGTTCCACCATCTGGTCATTCAAGTAGGCCACACGCCCGGTGGCGTCAAAGGTCAACGGCCCATGCTTGAGCAGGCTGGAAGCCGTTCCCAGCCCGCGGCGCGTGAGCGCACGCACACGCGCTTCCAGCTCTTGCAGCGAAAACGGCTTGGCCATGTAGTCGTCGGCACCCAGGTCCAGGCCCTTGACACGCTGCTCCACACTGTCGGCAGCGGTCAAGATCAACACCGGCACGCTAATGCCGCGCCCGCGCAACTTGCGCAACACCTCAAAACCATGCATCTTGGGCAGGCCCAGGTCCAGGATCACAAGGTCAAACTCGTGTGCAGCCAGCGCCGCATCGGCTTCCGTGCCCGTACCGACCTGGTCCACCGCATAACCCGATGCACGCAAGGACCGCAGCAGACCATCTGCAAGCACCTGGTCATCTTCAGCAACAAGGATGCGCATCTCTGTTTCCTCTGTAAAGGTGGAACACCAGGGCAACACCTGCCAGCCAATACAACCCGCCCGGTGTTCCCATGAACGCCCGGCTTTGCCAACCCTTTGCATTGGACACGCCCCGCTTTGGTGGCCCTCCACGGAGTTACCCCAAAAGGACTGTACGCATATCCAGCTTTTGTTTCATAATCTTTTCAACTACAGGAGAAGCTCATGGACGCACCCGTCAAAGCACTGAACACCGAAAAAGCCAAGGCCCTGCAAGCTGCGTTGGCACAAATTGAAAAGCAGTTCGGCAAGGGCTCCATCATGCGCCTGGGCGAAGGCGAAGTGATTGAAGACATCCAAGTGGTGTCCACCGGTTCGCTGGGCCTTGACATCGCGCTCGGCGTGGGTGGCCTGCCCCGCGGCCGCGTGGTTGAAATCTACGGCCCCGAGTCATCAGGCAAAACCACGCTGACGCTGCAGGTCATCGCCGAGATGCAGAAGGTCGGTGGCACCGCAGCCTTCATCGACGCCGAGCATGCGCTGGACATTCAATACGCGCAAAAACTGGGCGTCAACCTGCAAGACCTGTTGATCAGCCAGCCTGACACCGGCGAACAAGCGCTGGAAATTGTTGATGCGCTGGTGCGTTCGGGGTCCATCGACCTCATCGTGATCGACTCGGTGGCGGCCCTCACGCCCAAGGCCGAACTGGAAGGCGAAATGGGCGACAGCCTGCCCGGCTTGCAAGCGCGGCTGATGAGCCAGGCCCTGCGCAAGCTTACCGGCAGCATCAAAAAGACCAACACCATGGTCATCTTCATCAACCAGATCCGCATGAAGATTGGTGTCATGTTCGGCAACCCCGAAACCACCACCGGCGGTAATGCGCTGAAGTTCTACGCCTCGGTGCGGCTGGACATCCGGCGCACGGGCAACATCAAAAAGGGCGAAGAAATCATCGGCAGCGAAACCAAGGTCAAGGTGGTGAAAAACAAGGTCAGCCCGCCTTTCAAAACCGCTGAATTCGACATTCTGTATGGCGAAGGCATCAGCCGCGAAGGTGAAATCATCGATATGGGCGTTACCGCCCGCGTGCTTGAAAAAAGCGGCGCCTGGTATGCCTACAACGGCGAAAAAATCGGCCAGGGCAAAGACAACGCACGCGAGTTTCTGCGTGAAAACAGAGACGTGGCGCGCGAGATTGAAAACAAGGTGCGCGAAAGCATGGGCATCCCGCTGCAAACCAGCGGCGAAGCACAAAGCTGAAGCCGCGCAGTGCTTTAGCGCTGACGCCGCAGGTGCACCATGGGCTTTGGTTCACCTTCACTGAAGGGCAAGGCGCTGCAATGGCTGGCCCAGCGCGAGCATTCGCGTGCCGAGTTGCAGGCCAAACTGCTGCGGCATGCCCGCAACGTTCAGCGCAAGGCAGCGGCCGCCGTGGCCGATGCCTCGAGCTTCGCGGGCACTGGAAACGGCAACGGCAACCGCAACCGCAATAGCGACAACAGCGGCAACTGCCACAGTTCAGCCGATGTTGCGGCTGCGTCTGCCAAAGCGTCTGCCAAAGCGTCTGCCAAAGCGTTTGCCCACGCGGTTGCTGAAGCCTCTGCCGAAGCCGCTGAAGCCATCGAAG
>JANNMQ010001112.1:0-7808 GCA_031398045.1 Rubrivivax sp. | reverse complement strand
CCCCGTGTTCCCGGTTGGGCGCTGGCAGTTGCCACAACCCACCAGGAGTCGAGATGCGCACAACCGCTTGCAAACCGAGCCCACAGCAACACACGCTGCAACCCACCCGGCGCCACGCTTTGGGCGCTGCCGCCTTGGCCGTGGCGGCACTTTTCACCACGGTGCCCGTGCAGGCCGCGCCCGTCAGCACCCTGAGCGGCGCCGGCCCTATCGTCATTGGCCACCGGGGTGCTTCGGGCTACCGGCCCGAACACACCTTGGCCGCTTACGACCTGGCCATCAGTCAGGGCGCCCATTACATCGAGCCCGACCTCGTGATGACGAAGGACGGCGAGCTGATTGCCCGCCATGAACCGATGTTGGCGCGCGTCAACCTGAATGCTGACGGCACCATCCAGCTGGTCAACGGCGCGCCCGTCATCAACCGCACCGATACCAGCACCAACGTCTGGCAACTGGCGCAGTACGCCAGCCGCTTGCAGGTGAAGGTGTTGGACGGCGTGCGCGTGGGTGGCTGGTGGGCAGAAGACTTCACGGCTGCCGAATTGCGCGCCGACGTGCGCGCACAAGAGCGTCTGCGTGACCTGCGCACCGGCAACAACGCCTACAACGACACGCTGCCGCTGCCCACGCTGCAAGAGGTGATCGACCTGGCCAAGCTGCGGTCGACACAACTGGGCCGCACCATCGGCATCTACCCCGAAACCAAACATCCCACCTACTTCAAGAACTTCACTGACGCCAACGGCCTGCAGCGCATGGAAGACAAGCTGGTGGCGCTGCTGCATGCCAACTACGGCAACACCGTCCTTGCACCGGTGTACATCCAGTCTTTCGAAGTCAGCAACCTGCAGTACATGAGCACGCAGACTGACATCCGCGTGGTGCAGTTGCTCAGCGGCAGCGGCCGGCCTTATGACTTCACCGTGGCCGGCGACACCCGCACCTATGCCGACCTGGCCAAGCCCACCGCCACGGGCCTGGACTTCATCGACGCTTACGCCGACGGCCTGGGTGCCAACACCAATTTGATGATCTCGCTGGTGAATGGCCAGCTGGCTGTGCCCAGCAGCTTGATCACTGACGCCCATGCACGCGGCATGGAAGTGCACGGCTGGACCTTCCGCGCCGAAAACTTCTTTCTGCCCAATGAATTTGACAGCAGCGCCGACCCTGCCGCTTTTGGCAACCTGCGCGGCCAGATCCACGCTTTCCTGCAACTGGGCATGGACGGCTTTTTCACCGACCAGCCCGACCTGGGCGTGGCTGCCGTGCCAGCGCCAGGCACCACCAGCCTGGTTTTGCTGGGCGTGGGTGCAGCAGCCGCGGTGCGCCGGCGCAAAGCGCGCAGGCGCTGAGAACGAGTCGCTGGTTTAAGCGACCCGCGTGCTTTCGGCCTTGGCCGCGCGCCGGCGCAGGCCGGCCAGCAGCACACCACCGGCACCCCACAGCAGCCACGTGGCTGGCTCGGGTATGGCGCTGACTTGCCAGCCGATGTCGGTCAAGCCGGCGTAGTCCAGCGTGGTGAAGTACTTGCGTGTGTTGGTGCCTATGCTGGGTGTCATCGCGGCGGTTTGCGGGGTCACGCCCACGGTACTCATCGTGCCCGAGGCCCAGTGGCCGCCATCGCCGGTGACCGTTTGGATGCCAGCCGCAGCGCCGTTGTAGGTGACGCCAGTGATGAGGTTGTCCCAGGAATTCGCGGTGCCCACACCCAGCACATGCCCGAGTTCGTGCACCGCCACCGAATAGAAGTCGAACGAACCTGGAAAAGATTCAACGGTGCTGGTGTCGGCATCGAAATACCAGGACGTCACGTTGTCAAAGCCTATGGAGCCGCCCCAAGGCCCGAAGTCGGTGCGGCTGGCGGGCGCCACAGCGGCACCTGCCTGGTTGCGTGCCAGCTGAAGTGCGCTGAAGCCCGAACTGCTGAAGCCGCCCGGACCACCCAAGCCCAACGATCCGCCGAGGTTGCTGCCGCCTACAAAAACGCGCACTTCATTGGCCGCCACGCTGAAGTTGTTAAGGCCGAGGTCAGGGCCAGACGGGTTGGCGGGATTGAAAAAATCCAGGTTGAATGCATTGGGGCCGCCCGACGTGATGGCGGTCAGGCTGTCGGTCAGTCGTGACTCAAACGCCAGCGCGGCCGACTCCAGCACGTCTTTGCGGGACTGCAGGGCGAAAAAATTGTTCGTGTCGTAGGTGTAGTCAAACACGATGTTGATGTTGGCGCGCGCTGTGCCGGCTGTGCCCGCCAGCAGCACCGCTGTGGCCAGGGTCAACGCCCAGCGCCCTGATGGTTTGCGTGGGTGCAAGCGGCGGCTGTGCAAAGGCAACATGGGCATTCCTGTTGGGTGAGCTGGTTGAGGGGCTGCTCGGTGGGACTGCTCGGTGGGACTGCTCGGTGGGCTGATCATGAAGATGACCACTGGGCCAACCACTGACCGGCACTGCGTGCGCCACTGTCCGTGGGCAGTATGCCGCGTTGTTTCGTTTTCAATGGCATCACCTTCCCCCTTGAACAGGTGGTGCAAACCACCGCTCAATTGATGCTGGGCAGCCAGGTGGCCAGCTTCGGGAACATCAACAACAGCCCCACCGCCACCAGCTGCAGGATCATGAACTGCACCATACCGGCGTAGATGTCTTTCAATTCCCACTGCGGCACCACACCTTTCAAAAAATACGCCGACAACGCCACCGGCGGTGACAACCAGGCGGTTTGCAAGGTCACTGCCACCAGGGTGCAGAACCAGAACAAGTCGATGCCCGCAGCCTGCACGATGGGCAGCGCAATGGGGATGACGATCAATACGATGGGCACCCATTCCAGCGGCCAGCCCAGCACAAACACCAGCGCCAGGATGACAACCAGCAACGCAGTCGGCGGCAGTGCCAAGCTGTTCAGCATTTGGGCCAGGAAGTCACCACTGCCCAGGCGCGAAAACACGGCACCAAAGAGGTTGGAGGCCGTCACCAGCAGCAAGATCATGCTGCTGATTTCCAGCGTCGCCAGGCCGCCGCGCTTCAGTTTGGGCCGGCTCATGCGGCCCGATGCCATGGTCAGGATGAAGGTGGCCAGGCAGCCCACGTCGGTGCTCTGGTGCAGGCCTTGCAGGTAGTGGTGTTTGAAGACGTTGTGGAAACCCAGCGCCATGTCGTCGGCCGGGCCTATCCATTCGGCAGCGTCGAGCACACCACGCTGCGCCGCCGGCACAATTTCCCCGCCCGGCATGGCCACCACGTTGATGCCCATTTCCTTGAAGATCTCGCACACCAGCCCCGGCGGCGAGCGGTACTTCAGCTTCTTCGTGTCCTCCAGCGAATTGATGGGGTTCTTGAACCAGCCCAGCGGGTCGGGCCCAATGGGCTGCACCATGAAGGATTCGATGTTGAGCTTCAGCGCTTTGCTGAAAAAGCGCTTGTACAAAGCGTTGCCACCACCCTGGAACAGCCACGACACGTGCGACAGCTGGTCCATGCCCGTGCCGCCGCCCGCAGCCGGGTTGCTGAACAGACCGGCTGCGGTGTTTTTGCCCGACCAGTAGTGCGTCCAGGCGTAGCCACCGTCGACCACGCCCTTGTCCACCGCGTCGACGATTTCAAACGCGGCCACCACCGCGCCATCGGGCAGCATTTCCATCTTCAGCCGTCCGTTGGACATCTTGTCCACGCGGTCGGCAAACTTCTTCATCAGGTCGAAATAAATGCTGGTGCTGGGCACCGCAGTCTGCACCTTCCTTACAGCGTCAGCAGCCCCACCCACCAAGCCCGTCAGGCCGCTGCTTTTGCGTCCTGCCGGATCATGTCCACGGCCTTTTCGGCCACCATCACCGCCGCTGCATGGGTGTTGCCCGACACCAGCGTGGGCATCACCGAACAGTCCACCACGCGCAGGCCTTGCAGGCCGTGCACACGCAGCCGGTGGTCGACCACCGCAGCGGCGTCGCTGCCCATCTTGCAAGTGCCCGTGGGGTGAAAAATGGTCACCCCCTGGTTGCGGCAGAACTCCAGCAACGCGGCGTCGTCACCGGCTTCGGGGCCGGGTTTGACTTCGCGCTTCACGTAAGGCCGCATCGCCGGCGCAGCGGCAATGGCGCGTGCGGCTTTCACGGCGGCGACGGCCGTGCGCCGGTCCAGGTCTGTCGACAGGTAGTTCGGCTGCATCGACGGCGCGTCAAAAGGGTCGGTGCTGCGGATGCGCACCGCGCCACGCGACTGTGGGCGCAACTGGCACACCGAAAAGGTGAAACCCGAATACGGGTGCACCTGGCCGCCAGCCATGTCGGCCGACAGCGTGGCGACATGAAACTGGATGTCGGGCCTGCTGATGGGCTGCCCGTATGGCTGCCCGCTTTGCTGCCCGCTTTGCTGCCCGTTTTCATCCGCCAGCGCCCGCATGAAACAGCCGCCCTGGTTGATGCCCACGGCCAGCGGCCCGCTGCGAAACAGCAGCCACTGCAAGCCCAGCTTGACCGTACCCAGCTTGCTGTTCAGCTGGTCGTTGGTGGTGATGGGTTGGCGGCACTCGTAGCTCAGGCGCATCTGCAGATGGTCTTGCAGATTTTCACCCACACCGGGCAGCGCGTGCAGCACCGGGATGTTGAAACTTTGCAGCAGCGGCGCCGGCCCCACGCCCGACAGCTGCAACAGTTGCGGTGACTGCAAAGAACCGGCCGCCAGCAGCAGCTCGGCGCGGCAGGTGGCTGCTTTGTTGGCGCTGCCCTGGCGGTAATGCACGCCGCTGGCGCGGCGGCCCACAAACTGCAGCCTTGACACCTGCGCGCCGGTTTCCACACGCAGGTTGGGCCGGTGGCGAGCCGGCCGCAGGTAGGCCTTGGCACTGCTGCAACGCAAGCCCTTGTGGGTGGTCAGCTGGTAATAGCCGGCACCCAGTTGCTGTTCACCGTTGAAGTCTTCATTGCGCGGCACGCCGTTTTCAGCGGCACCCTGTATGAAAGCCTCGATCAATTTATCGCGCGCACCGATGTCGCTGACCTTCAGCGGCCCGTCGCCGCCGTGCAGGTTGCTGGCGCCGCGCTGGTTGCCTTCGGACTTCTTGAAGTAGGGCAGCAGCTCGTCGTAGCTCCAGCCGCTGTTGCCCAGGGCGGCCCAGTGGTCATAGTCTTCGCGCTGGCCGCGGATGTAGATGAGGCCATTGATGCTGCTGCTGCCGCCCAGCGTCTTGCCACGCGGCCAGTAGATGCGGCGGCCGTTCATGTTCGGATCGGGGTCGGTGTGGAAGCGCCAGTTGACTTGCGGGCTCCACATCGTCTTGCCGTAACCGATGGGCAGGTGGATCCAGGGTGACGTGTCGGGCGGGCCGGCTTCCAGCAGCAGCACCTGCACGGCGGGGTCTTCGCTTAGGCGGCCAGCCAGCACACAACCGGCCGATCCGGCACCGACAACGATGTAGTCGTAGCTCGTATCCATGGGCGTTTGCGCTGCATGCTAGGCGCATGAATAATGGAACACAAGGTTCCGTTTAGCAGGAATACCCGCATGGGCTGCAGAGCGTCTGCGCACCAGCTTCACGGTGTCGCAGCCGCCGTTGCAGCACCGTTGCGGCCCGCTTCGCCAACCATCAAAACCGGCCACGGCCATGTGCATCGCCTTCGTTTTCCGCCTGTTCACGCGCGTCTGCAGCCCGCAGCCTTCGGTCGACTGCGGCAGTGGGCCAGCGTTGCAAACAACCATGGTGCCCGCGCCATGAAGCTCCCTGCCGCTGCCGCGCCGCCAGAGCGCACCGGCTCGTCCGCCGAACGCAGCCTGCGCCTGCTGGCCCTGGTGGCCGGTGCAGAAAGGCCGCTGGTACTGGCCGATGTGGCGCAACACCTGGGCCTGCCCAAGGCCACCGCGCACCGGCTGTGCACACAGTTGCTGGAAAGCGGCCACCTGGTGCGCGACGTGGAAGCCCGCAGCTTCAGTGCCGGCCCGGCACTGCGCAATCTGGCCTTTGACACCTTGAACCACGGCCTCACGCGCGGTCTGCGCCACGCCGTGCTGGAAGAGCTGGTGGGCGAGGTGGGCGAGACCTGCAACTTCACCACGCTGGACGGCACCGGCGTGCTGTACCTGGACCGCGTGGAGGCGCCCTGGCCCTGGCGCCTGACGCTGGACGTGGGCACCCATGTGCCGCTGCATTGCACGGCCAGCGGCAAGCTGTTTCTGGCCCATCTGCCCGCGGCACAACGTGAACAGATCATCAACGAACTGCCCAAACCCCGGCTGACCGCCCACACATTGACCACCGCACGCGCGCTGCGCACCGAATGCAGCACCATCGCCGAACAGGGTTACGCGCTGGACCGCGAAGAATTCATCGCCGGCCTGGTGGCGCTGGCAGTGCCGGTGCGCAGCGCCGATGGCACTGTGCGTGCCGCCGTGGCCGTGCACGCGCCGTCAGCGCGGCTGTCGGTGGCAGACGCGCTGTTGCGGCTGCCGGCGCTGAAACGCGCTGCCGCGCGGCTGGCCACGCTGCTGTAGCGGCCGGGCCGGCTCGGTGGGGCCGGCCCCGTCGGGTACTTCCCGAGGCGCCGCCAAGCCTCTACGATGCAGCCGCACAGACCACCTCATCGTACGGAGACCACCATGCAGCTGATCGTCCCTCTACAACGTCATTGGATCGTGGTGCTGGTGGCCGTGGCTGCCACCGCGTTGCACAGCCCGTCGTGGGCCAAGTGCAAGCCCGATTGCGCCCGCGCTGACAGCGTGGTGCATGCCGCCGGCGTGCCCCCTAACTTGCGGCTGGTGCTGCAGCGCTTGGACTTCAACGGCACCGCGCTGGCCGCCGCTGATGCAGCCGTGGTGAAAGACATCGTGCGCACCCTGGCCACCTTGCCGGCTGGCACGCAGGTGAGCTTGAGCACCCGCGCTGATGCCGGCCTGACCGGTATGGCCGCCGCGCGCCAAGCCCAAGGCCGCGCGCAGGTGCTGGAACAGGCACTGCGTGCGGGCTTGAAGGCCGCAGGCGCCAAAGAAAGTGTTCTCAAAGGCGTGACGGCCGCGAAATAGCCGAAGCAGCCGTGAACGCCAACAGCCGCCAGATGCTTGCCGACGCGCAGCCACAGTCATGACTGTCACCCCACCCAACCCAGGCCACCCCCGATGATCTGCTACCCCTTCGAGGCCTTTGGCAAACCCCTGGCGCAGGCCTTGCGCGAGACACCGCAACCCACGGGCAGTGAGGTGCTGTTGCGTGTTGGCAGCTGCGGCCTGTGCCACAGCGACCTGCACCTGCACGAAGGTTTTTTTGATCTGGGCAACGGCCACAAGCTGGACCTCAGCCGCGGCATCGCACCGCCACGTGTGCTGGGCCATGAAATCGCCGGCACCGTGGTGGCGGTGGGCCCCGACGCCCAAGGCGCGGCGGTGGGTGACCGCCGCGTTGTGTATCCGTGGATCGGCTGCGGCAACTGTGTCGTGTGCCACAGCGGCCACGAAGAACTGTGTGCGGCGTCGTGTGCCCTGGGCATCAACCGCGATGGTGGTTTTGCCGATCACGTGCTGGTGCCGCACACGCGTTACCTGTTTGCCTACGACCCGCTGCCCGAAGACCAGGCCTGCACCTATGCCTGTTCGGGCCTGACGGCCTACGGCGCGTTGAAAAAATGCGCGCCGCTGGGCGCAGGCGACACGCTGTTGATCATCGGCGCCGGGGGTGTGGGGCTGTCGGGCGTGCGCATGGCCGCCGCCGCCTTGGGTGTGCGGCCGGTGGTGGCCGAGATCGACCGCAGTAAATGGGACTTGGCGCTGGCGGCCGGCGCCACGCGCTGCATCGACCCCACCGAAGCCGATGCCACGCGCGC
>JANNMQ010001103.1:0-3859 GCA_031398045.1 Rubrivivax sp. | reverse complement strand
GAGGCCATGCCGGGCCCCGCCGCGGCCCACAACGAACTGACGCTGGTGGGGTAGGCATAACCGACGCCGTTGACTTGCACCACCAGCCGAACGCGGTCGATGGGTGGCAGCCTGGCTTCGCTGGCCAGCTGAACCGCGTTGATGCGTATCCAACGCTGCACCACCGGCGTCACCGGCTTGTTCAGCAGCCCGAAGGACCCACTGATCACAGCGGTGGCAAAGCCCCCCGCTGCGGTGATCAGGGCTACCCAGATGGCAACGCTTCTTGATACCTGGGCAGCCGCCAGATCAGGTGGGGTCGTCATGCGCATCTCCTCGATCGCAACTGGGCGGCAGCTGGTCGCACAACCAGCGCAGAGAACCAGTTTGATGCTTGTCGCTGGCCTGTCGATCCCCAGTTCATGGGCCGCGCGAAGCATCTGGTCAGCCATGGCAGAACCCCGATGAACAAGGCGCGCACGCTGGTCTAAAAGGGTGCTGGCGCAGCATGCGCCCGCGGTCAGGCCTGCCAGACCGCATAACCCGCTTCGCGCAGGCCGATGGCCAGCTCCACCTCCATGTCACGCGCGGCTTCATAGGGCATCGGGTTGTAGACCTCGTACAGCGCCGGCAGCAGCCGCAGGCCGTAGCTGAACACATAACGGTTGCTCTGGATGCCGGCCTTGTGTTTGTCCATGCGCCAGTCGGGCTCCAGCCCCGTCATGCCCACGTACACGCAAGGCTTGGCACCGGTGTCGTGTGGGCTGTAATGGGGGTTGGCGCGCCTGAACTTCGCTTCGGTCCAGACGCGGTCGGACAGTTCCACCACATACACGTGGTGGTGGTGCCGGGGCGGGCGGGGGCCGGACAGGGGTCAGAGGCTGAGAGTTTTTCGAGCGTGCCCGAGCAGCGCGTCAAAACGCGTTGGGTCTAGGCGCACAAGCGGAGCTGTAGCTCGGGCTACAGCGAGCATTTGCAACGACGAGCGGGCGCGTTTTGGGGCGGTGAGCGGGCATGATCGAAGGACTCGCAGCCTCTCAGCCCGGCACGCGTGCCGCCGCCACCACGTCCAGCGCACCTTTGCCTTCGGCGATGCCGGCGTCAAACAGCGCCGCCAGCGCCGGCATCAACGCCAGCGGCGTGCCACCTTGTTGCGCCTCTTCGATCATCAGCCGCACATCCTTGCGCGCCATCGCCAGTTCAAATGAAGGCGCGTTGACGTCGGCCGTGGCGATGCGTTCAGCGCGTGCCACCAGCGTGGTGCCGGGGTTGAAATGCTTGAACAGCGAAAAGCTGTCCACCGTGTTGATGCCCAGGCTGTGGCCCAGCCGGTTGACGTCGCCCAGCACGCCGATGATGCCCAGGATGGCCAGGTTGCCCAGCAGCTTGAAGGCCGCCGCGCGTTCCGGCTGCACACCCATGTTGATCACCTGCCCGGTCATGGCCTGCAGTGCAGGCAGCAGCGCTTCGCAACGCGCGGGAGTGCCCGAGACCATCATGATGCCGGTGCCGGCCGCCGCATTGGCCGGGCCCATGAAGACGGGGGCGTGCACCAAGTTGCGGCCCCGGGCATCCCAGCGCGCCACCCGTGCCGCGGTGGCGGTGGCCGCCGTGGTGGTGTGGTCGACGATCCAGGTGTCGGGCGCAATGGCCGCGGCCAGCGGCTCCAGCACGGCGTCCACCGACGCATCGTCGGCCAGCGACAGGTGCACACGCTGCACACCCGCCACCGCCGCTGCGGCCTCGGCAAAGGCGGTGGCGCCCAGCGCCTGCAGCGCCTGGGCCTTGGCCGGGCTGCGGTTCCAGACGTTCACCTGGTGGCCCTGGGCCAGCAGGCGCTGGACAAAACCGGTGCCCATCAGGCCTGTACCCAGAAATGCGATTTTCATGACGGTGTCTCCTGCGCGGCAGCCGCGCGACGTTGGGGTGGGCCTTGACGGCCCCGGTGCAAAGCAACCGACACGATACCGCGGTGGCGACCCTACACTGGCCCCATGAAGTGGACCGCCAACTGGACCCGGCAGCGGATGAAGGCCTGGATCGAGACCTTGCTGCGCCGACGCCCCGTGGTGGCGCTCACCGACCACCAGCGGGCTGTGGAACTGATCAGAGCTGTGGACGCCGGCGGCCTGCCCTTGCACCCGGCGCGTGTGAACGCCATCGCGCGCAGCCTGGGGCTGGAGGTGTCCACACACGCGCCGGTGGAAGCGACCATCCAGCGCATCCGCCACGCTTTGGCGCGCATGCATCCGTGACAGCCTGCGAAAGTTTGCAACTCAAAGCCTTGCCGTCCGCCATGCCCAGCCCTCCCATCCGACCCGACCGCAACTGGGTGCACGAAGCCCTGCGCCGCATCGAAGCCGATTTTCAGCGCAGCAGTGACACGCACCTGATCCCGCTGCCACTGCCCGGCCACACGGGCATCCACCTGTACCTGAAGGACGAGTCCAGCCACCCCACCGGCAGCCTGAAACACCGGCTGGCGCGCAGCCTGTTTTTGTACGCGCTGGTCAACGGCTGGCTGCACGCAGGGAGCACGGTGGTGGAATCGTCCAGCGGGTCCACCGCCATCAGCGAAGCTTACTTCGCGCAGTTGCTGGGCCTGCCCTTTATCGCGGTGATGCCCGCCAGTGTCAGCCCACACAAGATTGCCGCTATCCAGTTCCAGGGGGGCCAGTGCCACCTGGTGCAAGACGCCGGCAGCATCTACAGCGAAAGTGAACGCCTGGCGCGCGAACGCAGTGGCCACTACATGGACCAGTTCACCTATGCAGAACGGGCAACCGACTGGCGCGCCAACAACAACATCGCCGAAAGCATTTACAGCCAGATGCAGCGTGAACCGCACCCCTGCCCCAGCTGGATCGTGGCCGGCGCCGGCACCGGCGGCACGCTGGCCACCATGGGCCGTTACGCGCGCTACAGCGGCCACCCCACCCAGGTGTGTGGTGTCGACCCCGAACATTCGGTGTTCTTCGACAGCTACACCAGCGGCAACCGCAGCCTGACGATGCAGCAGGGCTCGCGCATCGAAGGCATCGGCCGGCCCCGGGTGGAAGCGTCTTTTGTGCCGGGTGTGGTGGACGCGATGATCAAGGTGCCCGACCGCTGGAGCCTGGGCGCCATGCGCGCCTTGTCGGCGCGGCTGGGCCGGCCGGTGGGGCCCAGCACCGGTACCAACCTGGTGGCGGCGATGTTGTGCGCCGACGCCTTGCACCACCAGGGGCTGCCAGGTAGCGTGGTGACGCTGCTGTGTGACGACGGCCGGCGCTACGAACACACCTGTTTTGAGGCCACCTGGCGCAGCCTGCAAGGCCTGGCCTGCGACGCAGAAACTGCGGCCGTGGAAAGCTGGCTGGTGCAGGGCCGCTGGCCTGCCGAGCTGCAAACCGACTGCCGCCTGGCCGGCGCCCTGGCTCCTGCACCACCAGGTGCAATCGTCTGACGCACTGGCGGCATTGCACGCCCCGCATGGCGTACAGCAGCATCACCGCATATCCCGAGATCGGAATGAACTCGAAGCGCCGCACGGCCAATACCTCATATCCTGAGGCTGGCTTGCCACAGCACGATCAGTGCGGCTTGGAGCCGCGGCGCGGGCGCATGTCGACCGCGATGGTGCTGGTGACTTCGATCAGCCGCACAGCGGCGTAGACAAAGGCTGGGCAGTGGTGGCAGGCAAAGAGCCAAGCGAGCGAGCAACATGACCAACTCCCGTGGCAGCGCCGAAGGCGCGTTACATCTGGAGCCGCAAGACGCGCAGCGCCTGCGGCAAGCCTGCCCTGACCTGCAAGACTGGCCCCGATCGTGGCACGTCGAGCCCGCCGACATCGCTGTGGGCCAACAGCTCGTTGAGTTGCTGACGCCGTTCATGCTGCAT
>JANNMQ010001076.1:0-1590 GCA_031398045.1 Rubrivivax sp. | reverse complement strand
GCAGGCCACAACGCCCTGTACCAGGTAGCGCCCACGCTCAAGCAAGGGGTGGGGCTTGGGTGGCGGCGGGCTGGCCACAGCGGCCGCACTGAACAGCAGGGCGCACAGTGCGGCGCAAATGAACACGGGTTTGCTGAGAGGCATAGGGCATCCTTTCAGGGTAACGGGCCTCTTTCAACTGCCACGCCAACGGGCCAGGCAAGCATTGTGCAGGCGCCTACGGCTGTGTCTAGACCCCCGCTGAACGGCAGTTTCGAACAGCTGCCGTCAGAACAGAAAATACCTCTGCGCCATCGGCAACACCGTGGCCGGCTCGCAGGTCAGCAGCACGCCGTCGGCATGCACGCGGTAGGTCTGCGGGTCGATGTCCATTTTCGGCAGGGTGCTGTTCAGCAGCATGTCGCGTTTGCTCACGCTGCGGCAGCCTTTCACCGCTGACAGGTGCTTGCGCAAGCCCAGGCGCTGGCCGATGTCCTCGTTCATCGCGGCTTGGCTGACAAACGTCAAGCTGGTGGCCTGCACCGCGCGGCCGTGGCCGCCGAACATGGGGCGGTAATGCACAGGCTGCGGCGTGGGGATGCTGGCGTTGGCGTCGCCCATCAGTGACGCAGCGATGAAGCCGCCCTTCAGGATGAGGCTGGGCTTGACGCCGAAAAACGCCGGGCGCCACAGCACGATGTCGGCCCACTTGCCGACTTCCAGGCTGCCCACCTCGTGCGAGATTCCGTTCGCAATCGCGGGGTTGATGGTGTACTTGGCGATGTAGCGTTTGACGCGGGCGTTGTCGTTGCGCCGGTCGGCTTCGGCGGGCTCAGCCGGGCCCTTCGACAGGCCCAGGGCGAACGGGTCGGGCGGCAACCAGCCACGCTGCACCTTCATCTTGTGCGCCGTCTGCCAGGTGCGGATGATGACTTCGCCGACGCGGCCCATCGCCTGGCTGTCGCTGCTCATCATGCTGATGGCGCCCAGGTCGTGCAGCACGTCTTCGGCGGCAATCGTTTCCCTGCGGATGCGGCTTTCGGCAAAGGCCAGGTCTTCGGCGATGGACGCATCGAGGTGGTGGCACACCATCAGCATGTCCAGGTGCTCGTCCACCGTGTTGGCGGTGTAGGGCATCGTCGGGTTGGTGCTGCGGGGCAGGAAGTTGGCTTCGCCCACCACGCGCAGAATGTCGGGCGCGTGGCCGCCACCCGCACCCTCGGTGTGGAAGGCACACAGCGTGCGGCCCTTGGTGGCGGCGATGGTGTCTTCGACGAAGCCGCTTTCGTTGAGCGTGTCGCTGTGGATGCTGACCTGGGTGTCGGTTTCTTCGGCCACGCCCAGGCAGCAGTCGATGGCCGACGGGGTGGTGCCCCAGTCTTCGTGCAGCTTCAGGCCGATGGCGCCGGCCTCGATCTGCTGGCGCAACGCCTGCGGCCGGCTGGCGTTGCCCTTGCCCAGGAAGCCCAGGTTCATGCTGAAGGCCTCGGCCGCCTGCAGCATGCGTTCGATGTTCTGCGGGCCCGGCGTGCTGGTGGTGGCCAGCGTGCCGGTGGCCGGGCCGGTGCCGCCGCCCAGCATCGTGGTCACCCCGCTCATCAGCGCCTCTTC
>JANNMQ010001039.1:0-3419 GCA_031398045.1 Rubrivivax sp. | reverse complement strand
GTATCCCGACTCAGCTAGTGCCAGTAGGGGAAATTCACTGTCTTGGACCTTGGTTTCTTGAAGGCAGAGTGCATCAGGCTTGTGTTGGGCAAGCCAGTCGAGTTGAACTTGACGCCGGCAACGACCCCGGCCTTGCCGAGTTCTTTGCCATTGACGGGTGAAGAGTAGAAAGTCTTGTTGGCGTCGGTGCCGACCACGGCCAGGCTGAGTACCAGACCGCTGAAGTCTTTGGACACCGTGAGTGAATAGTCGGTATAGGTGGCGTCCTTGGCCAGCGGACCCTTGTACTTCTGGTAGCCCACATGCGGCACCACCATCACGCCGCCCACATCGAAGCTGGCCGACAGGTCCAGGTAGTAGCTGTTTTTGCTGTCCAGTGCGCCGAAGGTGTTGGTCAGCGCGTGGGAATACTTCAGCGTTGCCGGGCCGTAGGTCAGGGCACCGTAGACCTCGGTGGTGTTGGTATTGGGGTTGAGCTTGTTGCTGGGGTATTGGTAGGTCAGCGCACCCACGTCAAAGGCCAGGTCTTTGACGATTTCACCCTTGTAGCCGCCGTACACGTCCACTTCGACGTTGGCGTCGTCGCCCAGGTCCTTGATCCACTTGATGTTGGAAGCCCAGGCGCCCAAGTAAAAACCGCCAAGGCTGTAGTCCACACCGGCTTGCACGGCCGGTTTCAACCGCGTTTGGCTGATGCCGCGGTAGCGGTAGTCGGTGAAGGCACCGACGTTGAATGCCAGATCAGCCATGGCCAGCGAGGGCCAAGCCCCCAAAGCAACGGCCGAAGACAGGGCGAGCAGGCTCTTTTTCATGCAAAAACTCCTAGGGTGTGTGTGACGGTTAAAGACCCCTTCTGCAGATTCCATGCCACGAGGCGCCGGCGGTCGCCCATCTGGCTTCAGCCGGCTGCAAGCCCCCAAAAGGGGGTAGCCCTTCCCCATAAAAGCACCAAATTGGGGCCCCCAATCGAGGTGCACTCCTGTGGTGCATAGCGGGCGCAGACCGCCATTTGCAGAATGGACGCACACAGCGGGGGAGCATGTGATGTCGTTGGCGGTGGTGATCAGCCGGGCCCTGGACGGGCTGGAAGCGCCCGTGGTGCACGTGGAGGTGCAGCTCGCCAATGGCCTGCCCAGCTTCACGCTGGTGGGTCTGGCCGACACCGAAGTCAAAGAGGCCCGGGAACGGGTGCGCGCAGCACTGCAGCAAAGCGGTTTTGCCTTCCCGCACAACAAACGCATCACCGTCAACCTGGCGCCGGCCGAATTACCCAAAGAAGGCGGCCGCTTTGATCTGCCGATTGCGCTGGGCATCCTGGCTGCCGCGGGCCAGCTGTGTCCATTGCGGCTGGCCGAGCACGAATTTGCAGGCGAACTGAGCCTGGCCGGTGACCTGCGCCCGGTGCGCGGCGCGGTGGCGCAAGCGCTGGCGCTGCGGCGGGACAGCCGGCAGGCGGCGTCTGCAGCGTCTTCCAACGCTTCTGCGCCTGCCCTGGCTGCGCCAGCGGCTGACCACGCCGAAGCCCTGCGGCCCACTCAACGCAGCCTGGTGCTGCCCATGGACAGCGCGCGCCTGGCCGCCGCCGTGCCCGGCCAGCGTGTGCTGGGCGCCCACACCCTGGCCGCTGTGGTGGCCAGCTTGCAGCCTGGCGACGCCCAACAGCCGTTGCCCCAGGCCACGCCGCACACACCGGCCATGCCGCCCACGCCGCCCGACCTGCGTGACGTGAAAGGCCAGGCCGGCGTGAAGCGGGCGCTGGAAATTGCGGCCGCGGGTGCACACAGCCTGTTGATGGTGGGCCCGCCCGGCAGCGGCAAGTCAATGTTGGCGCAGCGCCTGCCGGGCCTGCTGCCGCCGCTGGACGAAGACGCGGCACTGTCTCAACTGGCCTTGCGGGGCCTGACCCGGGCTCACATGCCGCAGCTTGGTGCAGCCCACGGCGCCGCGGGCGGCGCCAGCACCTGCGCCGGCACCGGCACCAACTCCTGCAGCAGCCACAGCCAGGCCAGCTGGCGCGCGCCCCACCACACTGCCAGCGCAGTGGCCTTGGTGGGCGGCGGATCACCACCGCGACCGGGAGAAATCAGCCTGGCGCATGGTGGTGTGCTGTTTCTGGATGAACTGCCCGAATTCCCGCGCAGTGCGCTGGAAGCACTGCGCGAACCGCTGGAAACCGGCAGCATCACCATCGCACGGGCCGCACGCTCGGCCACGTTTCCGGCGCGCTTTCAGCTGGTGGCGGCCATGAATCCCTGCCCTTGTGGCTGGCTGGGCGTGCCAGCCAATCTGGGCCGCTCCTGCCGCTGCAGCCCGGAAGCCGTGGCGCGCTACCAAGGCAAGTTGTCAGGCCCGCTGCTGGACCGCATCGACCTGCAAGTGGAAGTGCTGGCCGCCACCCCCGACGCGCTGCTGGCCGCGCCCGATGGCGAAACCAGCGCCACCGTGGCGGCCCGGGTGGCTGCCGCACGCAGCCGCCAGATGCAGCGGCAGGGCAAGCCCAATGCTCTGCTGGACAGCCCCGGCATTGACCGCCACTGCACGCTGCACACCGCGGCGGCGGGTTTTCTGCGCGCCGCCGCACTGCGGCTGGGTTGGTCGGGGCGGCGCCTGCACCGCACGTTGAAAGTGGCACGCACCATTGCCGACCTGGCCGCCAGTGAAGCCATCCACACCGCGCACCTGGCCGAGGCGCTGCAACTGCAGCGGGTGTTGCCATCGTGACCGGGCGACATACCCGCGGTGTCCGCCGCTCTGCGGGCCAGCCGCCGGCTACACCGGCAACAAGCTGCTGTTTTTCACTTCTTCCATCACCGCGTAGGTGCGGGTTTCGCGCACGCCGGGCAACGTCCAGATCACGCTGCCGATGAATTGGCGGTAGGCGGCCATGTCGGCGACGCGTGTTTTCAGCAAGTAGTCAAAACCGCCGGCCACGAGATGCGCTTCCAGGATCTCGGGCCGCACCTGCACGGCGGCCTTGAAGGTGTCCATCACGTCATGCACGGTGCGGTCGAGCAGGATTTCAACAAACACCAACAAGCCGGCTCCCAGCTTGACGGGGTTCAGTCGCGCTTCGTAGCCCAGGATGTAACCCTCGCGGTGCAGCCGCTTCACCCGTTCCAGCACCGCTGTGGGCGACAGGTGCACTTCTTCGGCCAGCTTCAGGTTGCTGATGCGGCCATCGGCCTGCAGCACACGCAGGATGCGACGGTCGATCTTGTCCAGGCCGCGGGCGGGGCCGGTGCTGTTGCTGTCGGGGGCTGCGGGGCTGTCCATGACAGGTGATTCTGGCGTGGTTCGTGTTATGCGCGACGGGGTGAAGGTGGTGCGCGAGCAAAGCCAGGCGGATCAGCAGCTGTGCGGGATCGGCTGGGTAGGGCGCACAGCTGCGCTCATGTCATCCTTCGCCTGCCTTCGGCAGG
>JANNMQ010001037.1:0-3516 GCA_031398045.1 Rubrivivax sp. | reverse complement strand
GCCGGGCCGCAGCACCACACAGGCCAGGATGTCTTGTCCGTAATGTTTGTCGGGTATGCCTACCGCAGCTGCGTCCAGCACGGCGGGGTGTTTCAGCAGGGCTTCGTCGATTTCGCGCGGGGCGATGTTTTCGCCGCCTTTGATGATCAGTTCCTTGATGCGGCCGGTGACGAAAAAAAAGCCGTCAGCGTCGCGGTGTCCCAGGTCGCCGGTGCGCAGCCAGCCATCGGGCGTGAAGGCTTCTGCCGTGGCGCTGGGGTTTTTGTAGTAACCCTGCATCACATGCGGGCCGCGGATGATGATTTCGCCGGTGCTGCCGTCGGGCACGGCTTGCAGCGCCGCGTCCACCACCCGCGCCTGACCGCCGCTGGCGCGGCCCACCGAGCCCAGCTTGCGCTGCGCAGCGCCCAGCGGGTTGGAAAAACTGCAGATCAAGCCAAGTACCGGGTGCGGCCAAGGAGCGTAGGCGACCTGCGGTCTGCGTCGGCCGGTCAGCCCCGCACGCTGCACTGCGCTAGTTTTTTCAGCCGCTACACTTTGCGCTACGGGTCGGCAGTTCACCCAGGCGTTGCCGCGTGGTCACCCACGAGCTAGACCTGCCATGTTTCATCCCCCCAGGCCACCAGCCCATTGCGTCACCACGCATGCGCCAGGCCGGAAGACGGCAACCACCGGCGCCTTGCCAACCCCCGTAGCAAGGTCATCACGCGCGTGCAGTGTTGACGCCCGGCTGCAGCACCGTCGTGTCTGCACCGGGCGCCGAGAAAGCGCCCATGAGCAAAGAACTTTTTTCGCTGCAGATTGCCGATGTGTCGGCTTTTGCCCGCACGCTGGGCCAGGCCCTGCACCAGCGCCACTCCAGCAAACCCGAACCGCCGGGCCAGGTGGAATTGCTGAACCTGATTGCACGCACCCAGGGCCAGCGCAACTGGTCGGCGCTGCGGCTGGCCTTGCGCAACCGGCCGTCCGTTGCACCGCCTGTTGCGCCGCCCCAAGTGCTCCCTGCGGCCTTGCCTGACGACAGCGCCACAGCGGCCGCCCTGCCACTCAGCGACAACGCACGCAAGGCGCTGGCGCAGTTTGACCAGCGGGGCCGGCTGATGCGCTGGCCGGTGAAGTACAGCGTGCAAAAGCTGGTGATGTGGGTGTTGTGGACGCGCTTTGACGCCAAGCGCAGCTACACCGAACCCGAGGTGAACGCCATCCTGAAAGCAGCCAACCTCTTTTTCGACCACGCCACGCTGCGCCGCGAACTCATCAACCACCGGCTGATGTCGCGCCAGAGCGACTGCACCGACTATCGCAAGCTGCCAGTGCGGCCCGATGACGAAACGCGCGCCTTGCTGACAGCATGGCGCGCGCGGTACCGGCAAGCCTGAAGCGGTCAGTACCGGCCCCGCCGCTGCCTGCCCGGCCTGTACCGCCGCGGACAGCGCGACGGCGGCTTCATGCGCGGCTTCATGCGCGGCTTGGTGTGCCGGTTTATGCGCCGCTTGAGGGCCTCTTTCTCTGCGCAGGCTGATGCCGAACGGGCGCGCAGCCTGCGCGAAGTGGGTGGCCTGCATGCAACAGCGCGCTGGCTGCGCAGCGGATTGTTCGACGTGTGCCGGGATCAGGACCCCGGATCGGGATCAATTGTTCGTTTCAGTTGAGCCCGTTCACTTCAACAATCGGCCACGAATCGAAAGTCGTGCGCTGTCCTGCGGGTGGTGCACACATCTTGTGGAGTGTGGTTGATGTCCAGTCTGGTCGATCGCGAGCCTGCTGCTCGCTTGGCAGCTGCCGAGCCCTCGGGTTTCGGGGCTTTCGAATTCTTCCGCTACCACGGCATGTGGGCGCCGGGGGTGCGTCTGTTTCGCCGCATGGGTTTTCGTGCCAAGGCGCTGACGATCTCTGTGGTTTTTGTGCTGCCCATCGTGCTGCTGTCCTGGGCCTATTTCAGCGACAAGGCTGCGGGCATCAACTTTTCGTGCAAAGAACGTGTGGGCGTGGCTTACGTGCGCGATGCTGGAAGGGGGTCTGCACGAAGTTGAGTTCCACATCAATGCGATGCGCGATGGCGACCTCACCACGCAGCCGCGCGCTTGGGGCGGTGACGAGGCTGCACGACTGATGCTCACGCTGGCCGCCATGCAGGCCGCACTGCGCCGCATCGCGAGCATCCCAGGCCCCGGGGCGGTGCTCGGCGTTCGCGAAGAAACCGACACCATCTCCCCGTTCGGGCTGAGCTTGTCGAAGCCCTCCCCGCGCGCGAACAGCCCTTCGACAGGCTCAGGGCGAACGGATGCTTTGGTGGCGCTGCACTTTTGTTTCTTGTGAGGCTGAGAGTCTTTCAATTCAGGCGCTGCTTTTGTCCGCTGCTGTGTGCACAGGGCTGCTTTCGATCGGCCCGTCACGGTCCACGGCTTCCCGCAGGGCTTTGCCAGGCTTGAAGTGTGGCACCAGCTTTTCAGGTATCACCACCTGGTCGCCGCTGCGTGGGTTGCGGCCGATGCGGGGGGGGCGGCGGTTGATGGCAAAACTGCCAAAACCGCGAATCTCGATGCGATGTCCACGCGCCAGCGCGTCGGTCATCGCGTCCAGGATGGTCTTGACGGCAAATTCCGTGTCGCGCTGCGTAAGCTGCGCAAACCTTTCGGCCAGACGGTTGACAAGGTCAGAGCGGGTCATGTTTCAACGCTGTTGGTTCCATCCCGTCCGCACTGCGCTTGTCGACAGGTTGCCCCGCTGCTGGCAGGGCTTCAACAAGGACTTCAGGCGTTGGCCTGACAAAGAATCAGCCTGAACGCTTCGTCTTTGGGTAGCACAGTCAATGCAAAGGCCACCTGAGGATGTGCCCCAGGTGGCCACGCACTGCGCTTACTCCGGCCGGTTGTCCAGCTTGGCGCGCAGCAAAGCGCCCAAGCTGGTGGTACCGGCGTTTTCACGCTCGTTGGTCTGTGAAAGCTTCTGCATGGCCTGCTGTTCGTCGGCGTTGTCTTTGGCCTTGATGGACAACTGGATCGAACGCATCTTGCGGTCGACGTTGATCACCATCACGTTGACATCGTCGCCTTCTTTCAGCAGGTTGCGTGCATCTTCCACGCGGTCGCGGCTGAGTTCAGAAGCACGCAGGTAGCCGGTGACGTCGTCGTTGAGCTGGATCTCGGCGCCGCGCGGGTCAACGCTCTTCACCTTGCCGTTGACGATGGCGCCACGGTCGTTCAGCGTCGTGAAGCTGGTAAACGGGTCGACGTCCAGCTGCTTGATGCCCAGGCTGATGCGTTCACGTTCCACGTCCACCGCCAGCACCAGGGCTTCCACTTCCTGGCCCTTCTTGTAGTTGCGCACCGCGGCTTCACCGGGTTCATGCCACGACAGGTCGGACAGGTGCACCAGGCCGTCGATGCCGGCAGACAAGCCGATGAAAACACCGAAGTCGGTGATGCTCTTGACAGGGCCCTTGACGCGGTCGCCGCGCTTCACGTTGGAAGAGAACTCTTCCCATGGGTTGGCCTTGCACTGTTTCATGCCCAG
>JANNMQ010000986.1:0-1613 GCA_031398045.1 Rubrivivax sp. | reverse complement strand
CTGCAGCCGCGCCGACTTGGACCGTGTCAGCGCCAGCCGGTCGGTGGCTGTGCTGCACGCCAGTGCACACATTCTGAACGTCAACACCGCGGTGCTGCAGCAAATTGCGTTGATGCGCAGCGGCGTTGACCATCCCGGCATACCGCTGGGCGCCGACGGCCTGCCCAGCGGCGAACTGAAAGGCCCCGAAGCCATGGGGCCGGCTCTTTCCACGGTGGGTTTGAGCCGCAACTTTCTGGGTGGCGACGAAACCGGCATCCGTGACTTCGCCCGCCTGTGTGTGCGCGCTGGTGTCACCACCGCCACCGACCTGGCGGCGACGCTGGCCGACGACGAGGTGGCCACGCTGACGCGGCTGACGGGACATGCAGATTACCCGGTGCGCATCGTGCCATTGCTGCGGTTGATGGGCCTCACGCCGGCCGCGGCGGTGGCGCGGGCGCAGGTGCTGGCCGAACGCAGCACCGAGCAGTTGCGCCTGGGCCGCATCAAGGTGGTGGCTGACGGTTCCATCCAGGGTTTTTCTGCGCGGCTGCGCTGGCCGGGTTATTACAACGGCAGCCCGAACGGCCTTTGGTACACCGCACCGGAGGCCATGCACGAGGTCTACACGCTGGCACTGAAAGCCGGCTTGCAGGTGCACACCCACACCAATGGCGACGAAGCCACCGAACTGGTGCTGGACTGCATGGCCAGCGCGCTGGCTGCGTCGCCCACACCCGACCACCGCTACACGCTGCAGCATTGCCAGCTGGCCGACGATGCGCAGTTTCGTCGCATGCAGGCGCTGGGCCTGTGTGTGAACCTGTTTGCCAACCACCACTTTTATTGGGGCGACCAGCACCGCGCTGTCACCGTGGGCCCGGAACGCGCCGAACGCATGAACGCGGCGCGCTCGGCGCTGCACCATGGTGTGCCACTGGCCATCCACAGCGACGCGCCCATCACGCCGCTGGGGCCGTTGTTCACGGCTTGGTGCGCGGTGCACCGCCTGACGGCCAGCGGCGCTGTGTTGGGTGAACACCAGCGCATCACGGTGGACGAAGCGCTGCACGCCATCACGCTGGGTGCGGCCTACACGCTGAAGCTGGACAGCGAAATTGGCAGCATCGAATGTGGCAAACGTGCCGACTTCTGCGTGCTCAATGAGGACCCGACGGCGGTGGACCCGATGCGCCTGAAAGACCTGAAGCCCTGGGGCACGGTGCAGGGTGGGCGCGTGTTTGCGGCGTGACGGCCGAAGTGGCGACCGAAGCGGCGATTGAAATGGCTGCTGAACGGCCCGCTGACTCCCCGTCCCAGCTGCCCGTGGTGCTGATTGCCGGCTACCTGGGCGCCGGCAAAACCACCCTCGTCAACCACCTGCTGCGCCACGCGCACGGCCGGCGCATTGCGGTGCTGGTGAACGACTTTGGCAGCATCAACATGGATGCTGAATTGATCGCATCCAGCGCGGGCCCCGACAGCAGCGTCGGCGTGCTGAGCCTGACCGGCGGCTGCCTGTGCTGCAGTTTTGGCGACGACCTGGTGGGCACGCTGACCGGCTTGACACAACGCCAGCCAGCGCCCGACGTGTGCCTGATCGAACTGAGCGGCGTGGCGCTGCCCGCCAA
>JANNMQ010000970.1:0-2592 GCA_031398045.1 Rubrivivax sp. | reverse complement strand
GCAACCGTTGAGCATGTACAGGGCGCGGCCGCGCTCCGTTTCGTCGTTGGCGCCTTGGGCCAGCACCACGACGGGCGCCAGCAGCGCAGCCGCCACGGCCGTGCACCAGCCGACGCGGTTCCGTTGGTTCGACATCCTGGTCTCCTTCACTTGTTTTCTACCACGGCACGAAGACGCCGGTGATGGCGGCGGCGGCAATCAGCACCAGGGGCGGCAGCCGGGCAAAGGTCAGCAGCAGCAGGCACACCGCGATCATCGCGGCGCCCTTCCAGGCGCCCGGCGCCTGGCGCACCAGCAGGTAGCAGGTCGCGGCCATCAGGCCCAGGGCCACCGGCCCCAGTCCGCGTTGCAGCGCCTTCAAGCCGCGCTTGAACTGCGGCAGGCGGCCGGCACGCGAGACCAGCACCGGGAACACCAGCGCCGGCAGCGCCAGCCCCAGCGTGGTGGCCAGTGCACCCGGCAGGCCCGAGATGAAGAAGCCCATCACCACCACCCACATCAGGTTCGGCCCCGGTGCGGCCTGGCCCAGCGCGATGCTGCTGACGAACTGGTCGTGGCTGATGTATTGGTGTTCATCGACCACATAGCGGTGCATGTCCGAAGCCAGCGCCATGACGCCCCCGGTGGCGAACAGCGACAGCGACAGGAAGTGCGTGAACAGCGCCAGCAGTTCCGGCGCCGACAGGATCGTCATGGGTTGGGCTTCCCGGGCCGGTACCAAGCCAGCAACACCGAGAACACACCCAGCGTGAGTGTGACGGTGACCACCGAAAACCCCACCACCGCCACGGCGGCACAGGCGGCCACCGCTACCAGGATGCCGATGCGATGTCCACGCAGCGTGCGCGACATGCGGGCGGCGGTGTGGATGACGAGCGCCACCGCCGCCGCGCCCATGCCGTGCAGCGCGTTCTGCACCGCCGGCACATGCTGGAACTGTTGCAGCAACGACGCCAACACCAGCACGATGACGGTGGGTGGCAGCAGGAAGCCGGCCAGTGCGGCAGCCGCGCCGCGCAAGCCGAAGAAACGGTCGCCCACCAGGACGCAGAACGACACCCCCGTGGGCCCCGGCAACACCTGGCTGATGGCGTACAGGCCCAGGAACTCGGCCGGCGTGAGCCAGCGCTTCTGCTGCACCAGCGCACGCTCGGTGAAGGCCAGCGAGCCGCCGAAGGCCTGCATTGAAATGCCACCGTAGGTGCGGAAGAGCTCACCCGGCGAGCGGGGCGCCACCGTCTCGGCGCTGACCGGGAGATCGCTCACGCGCTCAAGGGGCGGGCAGAGCGCCGCGCACCCGCTGCAGCCACAGGCGCACGGCGTAGACCGCACTCGTCAACAACACCAGGCCGACGCCGGTCCAGACACCGGCGTGTTCCCAGGCTTGTTCGAAGCCAGCCTGCGACTGGCGCAGGAAGATGGCCACCACGGTGGCCAGCGCCACCACGGCGATGAAGGCGCTGGAGAAACGGCTGGCCTGCCGTGCCAGTTGGTCGCTGCGCTGCGCAAACCAGGCCAACAGCAGGCCGTTGCCGGCGTCGGCCAGCATCATGCCGGCGCCGAAGGCAGCCGCCAGCAGGGCCACGGCGGCAATGCCACCGGCACCGCCGCCACTGCTGCCGTGGGTGGCGAAGAAGGCCGCCTGCGCCAGTGAGTCCAGCGACAGCGCAAAGGCCACGCCCACCAGCGCCGGGTGCAGTTCGCGCCCGGTGATGCGAAACAGCAGGGCGGCCATGGGCCCGAGCGGGCGGACACCTTCCTGGGTGCGGCTCATCGCATGGGCGAGGTTCGAGCCGGCAATCACCAGCAGCAGGACCACGGAGATGACGATGCCCAAGCCGTCCAGCCAGTCGGGCAAGGCGGCCCCCTGGCCGAACAGCAGCAGCGCGGCCACCATGATCGTGAGGCTGTGGCCGGCGGCAAATTGCAGGCCCACCAGCCGCGCCGTCCAGTAGTTGGCGTGCAGCTGGCGCGCGCGGGTCATGCCGTCCACGACGGCAATGTGGTCGGCGTCGAAGCCGTGCCGAAAGCCCAGCAGGCCGGCCAGGCCACAGGTGGTGAGGAAGCCTGCGTTGAAGAGGTCCGGTGTCATGGGCCGACCTTTGCCGCGGGTGTCAGAGGCCGCGGATTGAGCATGCCGTCGACCGGTGGAGCAGGGTCGGATAAGGGCGCCGTGGCAGCGACGTGGGGTGTGCTTTTGCCGTGCGAACGCGGGTCTTCGCTGAACACCAGCGACTTGATGGTCACTGGCACGGTGTTGGAAGGCAGGCGGATGCGGCCCAGGTCGATAAAGTCGAAGCCCCACAGCGTGATGCCGTCGATGACCAGCACCTCGCTGCGCGGCGGTGCGCCGGCGCTGTCGGCGTTGTCGGTGCTGCCGGCGGGCACCTCGACCAGGCGCGGGTCCTCCTTCATCAGGTAGCCCAGGGTCAGCGCGACGTCGCCGTCGACGACCACGTACAGCGGCCGGCCTTGCGCCACGCTGCGGGCCAGGCCCTGGAGCAGGCCATCCTTCAGCGCTGAGAGCCGTGCATAGGCCGGTGGCCCGCTCCAGCGCAGCGAGACGGCCACGTCCTGCTCGCCCTCAACCAG
>JANNMQ010000967.1:0-3012 GCA_031398045.1 Rubrivivax sp. | reverse complement strand
AGCAGCGCGGCCTTGGTTGGGCCATGGAGGCGGCACTTACGAAATCGCCTTTCCAGCCTACAAAACCCACGCGGACAATGGCCTGGACCTGTACTGGGACCGTGCGCACAACGACTTCGTTCAGGTGGCCTGCGATACTGGCCTGCTGGGCTTGTTCATTTGGTTGATACCCGGGTTGTTGACTGCCTGGAAGGCAAGCCAGTTGCTTAGCGACCGTCAGTCGGCGCTCCACCGCGGGATTGGTTTCGCGGCGCTCATGAGCCTGTGCTGCATGGGACTGCACAGCATGGTGGACTTCAACCTGCACATTCCTGCCAACGCACTGACCTTCACCGTCATGTTGGCATTGGTTTGGGCGGTGCCCGCCAGCAGTGGCGGGATTCGACCAAGAAATCGCCGTGCTCGCACACTCGAGGCTCCAACTCATGAAGTCTAAAAGGCCGGCGAGTTGGCAGCTGGTCCTTTGTGCAGTGGCCGTATGGCCACTTGCAGGCTGGATGATTTACGAGGCGCAACGTGCAGTGCGTGCCGATTGGAGTTCTATGGCCGCGCGGGCACAAGTTTCGCTTTGGCTTACTGGCGAAGCAGAAGTGTCAGTCGGATCGCGTTGGACTCTGGCCAAGTCGGCACTACAGGATTCGCTAACCGTAACGCCCAAGGATCCCGCCTTGCACGAGGCCTTGGGCGATCTATACAGCGCCGCAGGTCAACGTGACTGGAATGTGGACGCCTTGCGCATCGATCACTTCAACAAGGCTGCGCTGCACTACCAGCAAGCCACAATCTTGCGGCCCCATGGCGCCAATGCTTGGGCTGCCTTGGCGATGGCTCGCCATGTTGCGCAAGCGCCACGAACGGCCGTCAATGAGGCGTGGAAAGAAGCCCAGAGGCTGGGCCCCTACGAGGGACATTTGCAACCATTGTTGCTGCAAATCGTCATCGCGAACTGGGCAAGTGCAAGCCCTGAAATGAGAGACTGGTCAACGGCCCTCTTCGACAAGAGCGACGCAATGGGCAAAACCCAGATCAATGAGATGGCCTTGAGCTACGGGCTTAAATTTTCATCCGACTGACACACTGGTGCAAAAGGCTGGTTTCAACTCGACCTCTGCGCAGATGGACAGAAAGAAAGCCAGCTCTGGTGGGCGGCAGGAAACTTGAAGGCAAAAAAATGGCCCTTGAGGGCCGTTTTTTTGAGGTTGAGTTAGGTCCCGCAAAGAGTTAACGGATACCTTACAGGTGCCCCACTCTTTCGCTCAGACCACCAACTTGCGACGCGCTGCAGCGCCAACACCCGCTATTCCGAGGAGCATCAGGGCGTACGTTGCTGGCTCTGGTATCGGCACAGCATTGACAATCACGTCGTCCATCAGAAAAAATTGGGCAGGACCAACGACTGTGAAAGCATCAATCGAGGTGCCCGCAAAGACACCAGTAGAAAGAAACGTCGGGGAAGTTGTGTTGGGGGAGATCACATTCGACTGGCCGACCAAAGCATTGTTGTTGTACAGGTTGAAATAAATCAGAGCTGCCGCGCCAACCGAGTCGGTTGGAAAACCAGAAAACCAAGCGCCTTGCAAGGTGAAATCTCCACCGCCAACAGCGGTGACAGGAGTGGATTCGACAGCATTGATGTTAGCGGGCAGGACCAAGGGAAAGTAGCCGACGGCCACCAGTCCAGAACCCGGTGGGCTTGGATAGGTCGCACCAGGAGGAGCGTTGTACAACCAGTCATTGGTCAGGGCATTGTTGTTGCCGAAGTTAAAGCCACTAATCGGTGCCGTGAAAAACGCCTGAGCCGGGCCACCGGCCAAGCTTTCAAAGGTGATTACCGCCGCACTGGCGCTGGTTACAAAACTGCCTACTGACAACGCAAACACAGCGGCAAACGATGCCTTTTTCATGGGAACCCTCCTGAGTGGACAATTAGACCGAGCTTTGACGAACCAGCTATCGAAAATAGCCGAGACGTCTACTTTTCACGACACGCTTCGACGCTACCAGAATCAGCTTGCCGCACCACCCCTCGCATGAGGGGTCTGCCAGGCGTTACAGGGACCGCACCGTGTTGCACCTCCCAATGCACCGTGCTGATCCGTCCTGCTGCGGAAACCACCGTCGAGTTGGTGTTCAACCTTGTTGAGCAAGCTGCACAACTGACGGTCAAGCCGGCAGTTACATACGGACATACGGCGTTGGGCGCGGCGCAGGGTGAACGAGCTTGCTGAGGCCGGTGTACACCAGAAAGTCGAGAAGTTCTAAATGTGATGCCAGACCAGCCGATCTCCGGTGTGGCATGGTCAAAGGCGCCGTAACGTGCACCTCCTACACCAGCACCCGCTCGATACCCCCGCTGTTGGCCTTGGCCACGTAGTCGGGCAACCAGTTTTCCCCCAGCATCAGCCGCGCCATTTCGACCACGATGTAGTCGGCTTCCAGCAGGCCGCTGTTCAGGTCGTCCTCAAAGCGCTTCAGGCCTTGCAGGCAGCTGGGGCAACTGGTGAGGATCTTCACGTTGGCCTGGGCAGCAGCGCTTAAGCCTGGCGCGGTCGAAGCGTTCTTTGCCATCAGGCTGCGCAGCGCGGTTTCGCCCTTCTTCAGCTCTTCTTCCTTGCGAAAGCGCACCTGCGTGCTGATGTCGGGGCGCGTGACGCCCAGGGTGCCGCTTTCGCCGCAGCAGCGTTCGTTCTTGATGACGTTGGGGCCTACCAGCGCCTTCACCGTCTTCATCGGCTCCTGCAGCTTCATCGGGCTGTGGCAGGGGTCGTGGTAGAGGTAGCCGCCCTGCTGTTCGGCGCTCAGCGTGATGCCTTTTTCCAGCAGGTATTCGTGGATGTCGACGATGCGGCAGCCGGGGAAGATGTCTTCAAACTTGTAGCCCTGCAGCTGGTCGTAGCAGGTGCCGCAGCTGACGACGACGGTCTTGATGTCGAGGTAGTTGAGCGTGTTCGCCACGCGGTGGAACAGCACCCGGTTGTCGGTGATGATCTTCTCGGCCTTGTCGAACTCGCC
>JANNMQ010000919.1:0-4173 GCA_031398045.1 Rubrivivax sp. | reverse complement strand
TCAACCTCACCGGCGGTCACCAGTTCCTGGTTCACGACGGCGGCGATGTAGTCGCCGTTGCGGGGGTTGCGACTGTCATTGCGGCTGTCATTGCGGCTGTCGTTGCGGCCATCCTGCGCCGCGGCCCAGGGGCTGGCAGCTATCAAAACACACAGCAGCCCCACCGCAAACGGGCGGGTGCGGGCGCGGCACCGCTTGGGCAGCTTCACCGAATAAGGCACAGGGGCTTCGTTTTCATTCATAAAACGGTGACAGGGTGGACCGGTCCAGGCGCGGGCTGTCAGCGCCGCTGCGCTCGTCGCGCAGCAACAGGTAGCCGGGGATATTGTCCTTCAAGACCTTCAGCGGGTTCGACCCCAGCCGCGACAGACCCACCAGCTCCAGTTGGATGAGGTAACGGGTGGTGGCTTCACTGCGCCCGGTGGACTGCTGCTCGGCCACAAAACGGCCGATCCAGCAGCCGGCATCGTATTCAACACCCAGCACCGAATCGGTCAAGCGGCGGTCTTTCAGGCTGTAGTTCACACGGCCTACGCCGTACCAGGTGCCGGTGCAGCTGCCGGCACCCGCACTGGCACGCCCGCCCAAGCGCGGCGCAACGGCCGCAGCCACGGCGCCTGGCGTGTCGGCCGCTGAGCTGCCCCCACGCGCGCCACCCGGCCAGGCGGCCCCTGCCCCCCACAGCGGCCACTGCCAGCCCAGTTCCAGCTGCTCAGACAAGCCCCGTGCCAGCCGGTAGGTGGCGCTGACGGTGCGAAACGGCCCCGGCGAATAACGCGCACCGACGATGGAGCGCACCGAGCGGTTGATGTCGGGGCTGTACTGCGCGGCGGCGTCCAGCGTCCAGCCGGGCAACACGCTGGTAGAGCCCAGCAGCAGCGCGTCAGAAAACCGCTGCGTCAGCGCCGCACCGTCGGGTGAACCATCGGCCTGCGGCGCCACCTGTTGGGTGCGAAACAGGTAACGCTGCACTAGGCCCAGCCGCAGCGCCTCGGCACCGCTCTTAACATCCACCAGCCGCGTGGTCAGCCCGGCCGTCAACTGGTGTGCGTCCGACACGCGGTCGATGCCGCTGAAAGTGTTGTCGCTGTAGATCGACACGAAGTTGAAGTCTTTGGCCGCCGCGTCGTAGTTCGGCAGCTGGCGTTGTGCGCGGTAAGGAGTGTTGACGTACAGCAGCCGCGGCTCCAGCGTCTGGTGCAGCGCACGTCCAAATGCCTCGGTGCCGCGCTCCAGTTCCAAGCCGGTGTCGATGCTGAAGCTGGGGATCACGCGGCGCGTGCCTTGCAGTGGCTGCAGCGCCATGCCGCTGCTTGAGCCGGCGCTGGTGCTGCCGCTGCTGTAGGAGGCCGCATTCACGCTCAGCCGTGGCACCATCCACCAGCCTGGTTCGCGCCAGGGGTGGCTGACGGTGCCCTGCAGATGCCAGCGGTCACCGTCGGTGCGCTGCGTGCGGGTGGCTTGGCCAGGCGACAGGGTGAAGCGGTTGAACTCGGTTTCCAGGCTCGCCTCAAAGCCGGCGCGCTGGCCCTGCAAGCGCAGGCCCACCTGGGGCAGTCGCTGGTAGGGGGCGGTGATAAAGGAATCATCGGCCTGCAACACCTGCCACTGGGTGGTGCGCGCGTAGGCCAGGCCCGTGAGCGAGAAGGCCGAGCCCGCCGATGCGTCGCGCTCAACACCAAATGCACGCTCCACCGCAACCCGGCTGGGCAGCAGCCGCGAGGTGAAGCTGCGGCTGGAGCGGGGAAAGTCTTTCCACCAGTCGTTGTCGCTCACCCGCAGCACATCGGCCTGCAGCTGCACGCCAGCGGGCAGTTGCTGGTCATGCTGCAACTGCACGCTGTGGCGGGTGCGGCCGGCCACGCGGTCATCGGGCAGCCAGTCCAGCGCCACGGTGCCGGCGTAGCGGGGTTGCAGGTAACGCAGCTCGCTGTCCAGCCCGGCGCCCCGGCGCGTGATCAGGCGCGGCGCCAGTGTGAGGTCGTAGTTGGGCGCGATGTTCCAGTAGTAGGGCACCGACAGCTCCAGGCCGCTGCGGTTGTCGATGCTGACCGAGGGCGGCAGCCAGCCCGATTTGCGCGCGTCGCTGAGCGGAAAACTCATCGTCGGCAGCGCCAGGATGGTGGCACCCAGAAAACGCAAGCGCGCGCCTTCGGCCACACCTTCGTTGGCGGCGGTGTCGAAATGCACCTTGCGGGTGCGCAGTTCCCAGGCCGGCTCTGCCCCAGGGTCGTTGGCGTCATTGGGCCGGCAGCTGGTGTAGCGCGCGTCAATGGCCAGCGCTTTGGAAGGACCCAGGAAGTCCAGCCGCTGAGCGCGGCCGCCAGCGCCCAGGTGCAAGAATTCAAACGCCGGCTCGGTGAAGCTGCCTTCAAAACTCTGCACACCCAGGCTCAGTGCCGGGCCCGTGTAAACCGCGCCGTCGCGGCTGATGCGCACATGGCCCCTGGCCTGGGCGATGTCGGTGGTGGTGGTGTAGGTCAGCTCATCGGCGCGGATGACCACACCGCCGCGGCGAAATTCCACATCGCCTGATGCCACGGCCTGCTGGTCGATCTGCCCGCTGAGCGTGCGCGCGCGCAACACGATGGGCAGCGCACGCGCCGCTTCATTGCGAGGCAGCGCGCCCAGCTCGGTGCTGCTCTGCAAAGCAGGCTGCGCCAGGCAGGCCCAGGGCAGCAGCAGAAAAGCAGTGGCTGGCACCCGCAGGGCCCAGGGTGGGCTTGAAAAAGGAGGACTCAAAGTCTGGGGACGCGGCCGCTTCGTGAAAGCAAATTATCCCTGCCGCCTTATCCTTGCGGCCCAACATCTTCCAGCCCTCCATCTTGTCAGCAACTGTCCCTTGGCCCGACCCCGCCCGCCAGGCGCTTTTTAACAGCTGGCTGCAGCGCATCGCACCGGCCCACGGGCTGCAGCCTCAGACCTTGGCTCTGGCATCGGCCGATGCCAGCTTTCGCCGTTACCTGCGGCTGCAGGGCACGGGCGGCAGCTTCATCGTGATGGACGCGCCCCCACCGCTGGAAGATGTGCGCCCTTTTGTGCACGTGGCGGGCTTGCTGCAGGCCGCTGAACTGCCGGCGCCGCGGGTGCTGGAAACCGACAGCCACAACGGTTTTTTGCTGCTCACCGATCTGGGCGACAGCCTCTACCTGCCGGCCCTGCTGGCCGCCCAGGCCGCCCACCACAGCGGTGCCGCAAACTCGCTGATGATGCAAGCCCTGCACGCGCTGGTGCGCTTTCAGCAGCAAGTACCGGCAGGCCAGCTGCCGCCCTTCAGCGCGCAACTGCTGCAGGCCGAACTGGACCTGTTTGCGCAGTGGTGTGTGGGCCGGGAGTTTGCAATCCAGTGGGGCGAAAAAGAACAAGCCGTGTGGGCGCGCACCTGCCAGCTGCTCACCGCCAACGCGCTGCAGCAACCGCAGGTGGCCGTGCACGCCGACTGGATGCCGCGCAACCTGATGCTGCCAACCGATGGCCAAGCGGGCCCGCCCGGCATGCTGGACTTCCAGGACGCCGTGGCCGGCCCCATCACCTACGACACGGCGTCGCTGCTGCGCGACGCCTTCATCAGTTGGACTGAAGAGGAAGAACTGGACTGGGCCGTACGCGGCTGGCAGCTGCAACGTGCTGCCGGCCTGCCCGTGCATGCTGACTTTGGCCTTCACTGGCAGCAGCTGGAATGGATGGGCCTGCAGCGCCACCTGAAAGTGCTGGGCATCTTCTGCCGCCTGAAACACCGCGACGGCAAAACACGCTACGCCGAAGACCTGCCGCGCTTCCTGGGCTACGCCACACGCGTGGCGCTGCGTTATGGGCCGCTGAAACCGCTGCTGCGGCTGTTGGAGCCGCTGTCGGGTCAGGCAGTGAAGCAAGGCTTCACGTTCTGAAAAGCCGCCGGCCCGGCCGCGACGGCTCTGCCCCGTTGACAATCGTCACCCAGCCATGGAACTCATTGCCTTTTTGATCGACTTCATCCTGCACGTGGACAAACACCTGTCCGCTTTTGTGCAGACTTACGGCACCTGGGTCTACGCGCTGCTGTTCCTGATCATCTTTGTGGAGACCGGCCTCGTGGTGATGCCTTTCCTGCCCGGCGATTCGCTGCTGTTTGTGGTGGGTGCGCTGTGCGGGCTGGGCCTGATGAGCCTGCCGCTGGCCATGCTGCTGCTGACG
>JANNMQ010000905.1:0-2667 GCA_031398045.1 Rubrivivax sp. | reverse complement strand
CGGGCCAGGCCGTGTGGTTCGACGATGAGAAAAAACACGATCAGTGCGCCGAAGATCATCAATTCGGCATGCGCCACACCGGCCGTGCTGATGGTGACGCCCACCAAGCCACCCACCCAGGGCAAAAACTGGTTCAGAAACACCGGCAGGATGACGATGAAAGCAGCGCCAAAAAAGCTGCCCATGATGGAACCCAGGCCGCCGATGATGACCATGAACAGCAGCTGGAAGCTGCGGTCGATGCTGAAGGCCGCCGGCTCCCAACTGCCCAGGTGCACGAAGCCCCACAGCGCACCGGCCACGCCAACGATGAAGCTGCTGACCGCAAAGGCGGTGAGCTTGGCGTACACGGGCCTGATGCCGATGACGGAAGCTGCCACGTCCATGTCACGGATGGCCATCCATTCACGCCCGATGTGGCTGCGCACCAGGTTCTTGGCGGCGATGGCAAACAGCACGAGCACGGCCAGGCAGAACAGGTACTTGGCATGCGGTGTTTCGATGCTGATGCCCAGCACGTTCAAGTTGCTGACGCTGACCGAACCCGACGACGTGTTGCCAGTGAACCACTTGATGCGCAAGAAGGCCCAGTCGCAAAAAAACTGTGCCGCCAGCGTGGCCACCGACAGATACAGGCCCTTGATGCGCAGGCTGGGAATGCCAAACACCACCCCCACCACAGTGGCGCAGGCACCACCGAGCAGCAGCGACAACACCAAAGGCATGCCGTCGATGCGCGAACTGAAGTTGTAGGCTGCGTAGGCGCCTACGGCCATGAAGGCACCGGTGCCCAGACTGATCTGGCCGCAGTAGCCGACCAGGATGTTCAGCCCCAATGCGGCCAGGCTCAAGATCAGAAAGGGGATGAGGATGGCGCGGAACATGTATTCGTCCACCACCAGCGGCACAACCAACGCCGCAAAGGCCACCAGCAACCCGATCGCGAAGCGGTCTTGCGCAATCGGGAAAACCTGGCTGTCGCTGGTGTAGGTGGTCTTGAACTGACCGTTTTCTCTGTAGAGCATGGGTTGTTTCCTTGATGCTCAGACGCGGTCGATGATCTTCTCGCCGAACAAGCCCTGCGGCCTGACCAGCAACACAAACAGCACCAGCACGTAGCCGAACCAGATTTCGATGCCGCCGCCCAGCGTCGGCCCGATGTAGACCTCGGACAGTTTTTCGCCGACACCGATGATCAGCCCGCCGATGATGGCGCCGGGCACACTGGTCAGCCCGCCCAATATCACCACCGGCAAGGCTTTCAGGGCCAGTACCGCCAGCGAAAACTGCACACCCAGTTTGCTGCCCCAGATCATGCCGGCCACCAGCGCCGCAAAGCCGGCCACCGACCACACGATGACCCACACGCGCGACAGCGGTATGCCGATGCTTTGTGCAGCCTGGTGGTCGTCGGCCACTGCGCGCAGCGCGCGGCCGGTGCTGGTCTTCTGGAAGAAGAGCGACAACGCCACCACCAGCGACGCCGCAATGCCGGCCGCGTACAGGTCTTCCTTGTTGATCAGGATGCCACCCGGGAAGGTGCTTTCCAGCAAGAAGATGGGGTCTTTCGGCAGGCCGATGTCAATCTTGTAGATGTCGCTGCCAAACAGCGTCTGGCCCACGCCGTCCAGAAAGTAGGCCACGCCCAGCGTGGCCATCAACAGCGTCACGCCTTCCTGGTTCACCAGCTTGCTCAGCACCAGCCGTTCAATCAGCCAGGCCACCACCACCATCGCAGCCAGCGCCAGCGCAAAGGCCAGCACATTGGCCAGCACCTTGTTGTCGAAGTTCAGCAATGTCGGCATCCATTCAGCAAAGCGCGCCATGGCCAGCGCCGCAAACAGCACCATCGCGCCCTGCGCAAAGTTGAACACGCCACTGGCCTTGAAGATAAGCACCAGGCCCAGCGCCACCAGCGAATACAGCATGCCCGTCATCAGGCCGCCAAAAAGAGTCTCAAGAAACGGTCCCATCAGTGCGAAGTCCCCAGGTAGGCCGAAATCACATCGGGGTTGGCACGCACTTCTTCGGGTGTGCCGTCGCCGATCTTCTTGCCGTAGTCCAGCACCACCACGCGGTCGCTGATGTCCATCACCACACCCATGTCGTGTTCGATCAACACGATGGTGGTGCCGTATTCGTCATTCACATCCAGCACAAAGCGGCTCATGTCCTGCTTCTCTTCCACGTTCATGCCGGCCATGGGTTCGTCCAGCAGCAGCACCTGCGGCTCCATGGCCAGCGCGCGGCCCAGGTCAACGCGTTTTTGCAGGCCGTAGGGCAGGCGCCCAACGGGGGTTTTGCGGTAGGCCTGGATTTCCAGAAAGTCGATGATGCCTTCGACAAACTCGCGGTGACGCGTTTCCTCGCGCTCGGCCGGGCCGATGCGCAGGGCCTGCATGAAAATGTTGCTTTTGATCTTCAGGTTGCGCCCGGTCATGATGTTGTCGATGACGCTCATGCCCTTGAACAGCGCCAGGTTCTGGAAGGTGCGGGCCACGCCCATTTCAGCCACCTGCCGGCGGCTCAGGTGGGTTCGATTCCCGCAACTGGTAAGGAAAGTGATGACTTCACAATCGATTTTGATCCGCACCCTGTCCTGGATTTTCCGACTTATTTCGGCCATTATTCTTCTTCAGACGCTTTTTTTTAAATTCACCGGCGCCG
>JANNMQ010000851.1:0-8603 GCA_031398045.1 Rubrivivax sp. | reverse complement strand
GGCACGCAAGGACACCAAGCTGGCGATCCTGGCGCACTTTGCCAACTCGCGACTGTTTGAGCTTTACGGCGCCACCGAGACCGGGTGGGTCACGCTGCTGCGGCCCGAGCAGCAGATCGACCGGCTGGGCTCGGTCGGGCGCGAATGGGCCGGCTCGGGCGCGATCCGCATCCTCAACCCCGACGGCCAGGAAGTGCCCGACGGCGAGGTCGGCGAGCTGTTTTCGCGCACCGCCTACGTCTTCGACGGTTACTGGAAAAACCCGGAAAAAACCGCCGAAGCCTTTCGTGGCGAATGGTGCTCGGTGGGCGACATGGCGCGGCGTGATGCCGACGGCTACATCCACCTGGTCGACCGCAAGAGCAACATGATCATCAGCGGTGGCGAAAACATCTACCCCTCCGAAGTCGAAGGTGTGCTCGGTGCCTGCCCGCAGGTCAAGGACGTTGCGGTGATCGGGGTTCCCGACGCCAAATGGGGCGAGGCGGTATGGGCCGTGGTGGTGCTGCACGACGGCCAGCAGGCGACTGAGGCCGAACTGATGAATTGGTGCCGCGATCGCGTGGCCGGCTACAAGCGGCCGCGCCGCATCCTCTTCATCGCCGACGCAGAGATGCCCCGCACGGCCACCGGCAAAATGCTGCACCGCACGCTGCGCGAGCGCGTGGTCAACACCGCGCTCGGCTGACACGCAGCGCACAGTGCATGCCGCATGCCGACGCGAACCACCCGCTGGCGAAAGCCGGCGCGTTGGTGGCGTGTTGGTGCGTTGAAGGCATCATGGGACCGTCATGAACCTGCACCGCCTGGACCTGGTGTCACTGTCGCTGTTCAACCTGGTGGTGCGCACCGGCAGTATCAGCCGTGGCGCGGAGCTGGCGCACCTGGCCGTCGGTGCGGCCAGCAAACGCATCTCTGACCTCGAAGCCGCCGTCGGCACCGAACTCTTCGAGCGCCATTCGCGCGGCGTCACGCTCACGCTGGCTGGCCATGCGCTGCAGCGCCATGCGCAGCGCATCCTGGCCGATGTAGACCATCTGGCGGCCGACCTGTCAGACCACGCGGCTGGCATCGTCGGCGTGGTGCGCATGGTGGCCAACACGTCGGCGGTAACGCAGTTCCTGCCCGCCGACCTGGCGCGCTTCGTGAACACGCACGCTGGCATCCGCATTGAAATGGACGAGTCCGACAGCCGCGAAGCCGTGCTGGCGGTGGTTGATGGCCGTGCCGAGATCGGCATCTTTGCCGAGCGCACACCGACCTTCGGCCTGCAAACGATGCTCTACCGGCGCGATCGGCTGGTGCTGGTGGTCCCGGACTGCCATGCGCTCGCCACGCGCGGGGTGCAGGCCCCGCTGCTGTTCGCCGACGTGGCCGATCTGGACTTCGTCAGCCTGCCCAAAGAGACGTCGCTGGCGCAGCGCCTGGCCGCTGAGAGCGCCGGCATTGGCCGTCGGCTGCGGGTGCGCATCCATGTGCGCAGCTTCGACGCGATGTGCCAGATGGTCGCCGCGGGTTTGGGCGTGGCGGTGCTGCCCGACGCGGCGGTGCAGCCCTATCTGCGCTCGATGGGCCTGGTCCGCATCGCGCTGGCCGACCCGTGGGTTGATCGCGACCTGCTGATCGGTGTGCGCGACCTCGCTGCCTTGGCGCGGCCCGTGCGCCTGCTGCTGGATCACTTGGTCGCGCAACCCGTGGTGCAGCCCACGGGTTAACCCTCGATTTCGCGGCTCGCGAAAGCAGGGCTCGCGAACCGGCCATTCCTTTGTCGGGCTGCACTCCCAACAATGATGCATGTTGATCGCTGCACCACCTGTCACCGCCCCCGCCGCCCCGCAAACGCTGTTCCAGAAGCTGTGGCGGTCGCACCTCGTTGAACAAACCGACGAAGTCGAAGCACTGCTCTACGTGGATCGGCACCTGGTCTATGAAGTGACCAGCCCGCAGGCTTTTGAAGGCTTGCGAATCGCTGGCCGCAAGGCTTGGCGCAGCGAGACGGTGATCGCCACCGTGGACCACAACGTGCCAACGACGCCCACAGAACGCGCCAGCATCGACGCCATCACCGACCCGCTGTCGCGCGCCCAGGTCAGGCAACTCGACACCAACTGCAAAGAATTCGGCATCACGCAGTTCGGCATCACCAGCCGGCAGCAGGGCATCATTCACGTCATCGGCCCTGAACAGGGTGCCACCTTGCCCGGCATGACCGTGGTGGCCGGCGATTCGCACACCAGCACACACGGCGCCTTTGCCGCGCTGGCTTTTGGTGTCGGCACGTCTGACGTCGAACATGTGCTGGCCACGCAGACGCTGGCGATGCGGCCGATGAAGACGATGCAGGTGCAAGTGGATGGTGCGTTGCCGGCCGGCGTGAGCGCGAAAGACCTGATCCTGGCCATCATCGGCCGCCTGGGCACCGCCGGCGGCACCGGCTACGCCATCGAGTTCACCGGCAGCACGGTGCGCGCGCTGTCGATGGAAGGCCGCATGACGCTGTGCAACATGGCCATCGAGGCCGGTGCACGTGTCGGCTTGGTCGCCGTGGACGACAAGACCATCAACTACCTGCACGGCAGGCCTTATGCGCCCGGAGGTGTCCTGCCGCACGACCCGCCGGCAAGTGCCCAGTGGGACGCTGCGGTCGCACACTGGCGCACGCTGACCAGCGACGAAGGCGCCTCTTTCGACCGTACGCTGGAGCTGGACGCCACGGTTCTGAAGCCGATGGTCACCTGGGGCACCTCACCCGACATGGTGGTGGCGGTTGACGCCGTGGTGCCCGACCCGGCGCAAGAGGCCGACCCCGTGCGCCGCGCCGGCATGCAGCGTGCGCTGGCCTACATGGGGCTGGAGCCGGGCACGCCGATGGTCGACATACGCCTGGACAAAGTCTTCATAGGCTCCTGCACCAACGCCCGCATCGAAGACCTGCGCGCCGCCGCTGCCGTCATCCAGGGCCGCCGCATTGCGCCCAGCATCCGGCAGGCGCTGGTGGTGCCGGGCTCGGGGCTGGTGAAGGCGCAGGCCGAGGCCGAAGGCCTGCACCGCTTGTTCATCGACGCCGGCTTTGAATGGCGCGAGCCGGGCTGCTCGATGTGCCTGGGCATGAACGCCGACCGCCTGGGGCCTGGCGAACACTGTGCGTCGACGTCCAACCGCAACTTCGAAGGCCGCCAGGGCGCCGGCGGGCGCGGCCACCTCGTCAGCCCGGCCATGGCCGCTGCGGCCGCCATCGCGGGCCATTTTGTCGACGTCACGACCAACCTGCGTGCGGAGCATGCGTGATGCAGGCCTTCACCACCCTGGACGCGGTTGTCGTGCCGATAGACCGTGCCAACGTCGATACCGACGCCATCATTCCCAAACAATTCATGAAGTCGATACGGCGCACCGGCTTTGGCGACAACCTGTTTGACGAATGGCGCTACCTGGACCGCGGGGAGCCAGGGCAGGACACCAGCCGAAGGCTCCGCAACCCCGAGTTCGCGCTGAACCAGCCGGCCTACGCTGGCGCGCAAATCTTGCTGGCGCGTGAAAACTTTGGCTGCGGCTCCAGCCGCGAACACGCAGCCTGGGCTTTGCACGACCACGGCATCCGCGCGCTGCTGGCGCCCAGCTTTGCCGACATCTTCTTCGCCAATTGCTTCAAGAACGGCATGCTACCGATCGTGCTGGACGCGTCCGTCATCGACCGCCTGTTTGCCCAGGTGGCCGCACGGCCTGGCCAGCGCTGGGCCATCGACCTGCCCGCGCAGACGCTGACGCTGGCAGGCCAGGCGCCGATGGCCTTCGACATCGACCCGGCACGCAAACACCGCTTGCTGAATGGGCTGGACGACATCGGCATCACACTGGCCAAGGCCGACACGATCCGCGCCTACGAAGCACAACGGCGCACGCTCGAGCCCTGGCTTTTCAATACAACGCCCCCTTACAGCAACCACGGAGACAAGCCATGAACATCACCCGCCGCCATCTCAGCCTTTGCGCCCTGGCGCTGGCGTCCTGCACCGCGTTTGCGCAGGAAAGATACCCGAGCAAGCCGGTTACGGTCATCGTGCCGCAGGCACCCGGCGGCGCCAACGACGCCATCGCGCGCATCGTGGCGCAGAAGCTCACCGAGGCGCTGGGTCAGCAGTTCATCGTCGACAACAAGGCCGGCGCTGGCGGCAACATCGGCACCGCGGCTGCGGCCAAGGCACGCAACGATGGCTACACGTTGATGCTGACCGTCAACAGCGCGCACGTCATTAATCCCTCGCTGTACAAGAGCACCGGCTTCGACCCCATCAAGGACTTCGAACCGATCTCGCCCGTGGCGACCGCGGGTTATGTGCTGGTGGCCAACAACAGCTTCCCGCCGAAAAACGTGACCGAGCTTATTGCAGCGGCGAAGGCTGCTCCGGGCAAGTACACGATCGCGTCGGCCGGCAATGTCACGCTGAACCACCTCATCGGCGAGATGCTCGGCAAGGCCGCCGGCATCGAGCTGACGCACATACCGTACAAGGGCGCTTCGGCGGCGGTGACCGACCTTGTCGGCGGCCAGGTGCAAGTCAGCGTGCAGAGCCTGCCTTCCTCGATCGCTTTTATCAAGAGCGGCAAGCTCAAGGTGTTGGGCGTGGTGAACGAAAAGCGCGTCTCGGCGCTGCCCGACGTGCCGACCATTGGCGAGACGATCAAGGGCTTCGGCTCGACGCCGTGGTACGGCCTGTTCGCACCGGCCGGCACACCGAAGGCCATCGTCGCGCAACTGCAGGCCGCGCTGGCCACGGCGCTGGACCAGCAGGACACGAAGGACAAGCTCGCCGCGGTCGGCTGCGAGCCGTTCAAAAGCAGCTCCGAGCAGTTTGCTGCGCTGATCAAGGACGACCTGCCACGCTGGGCCAGGATCGTTAAGGACAGCGGCGCCACGGTTGATTGAGGAGCGCCCCATGCAAGCAGGAGCATTGCACGGCCTCAAGGTCGTCGAGATGGGCCAACTGATCGCCGGCCCTTTTGCTGGCAAGACACTCGGCGAATTCGGCGCCGACGTGATCAAGATCGAAGCGCCCGGCGCGGGCGACCCGTTGCGCAACTGGCGCTTGATCAAGGACGGCACCTCGGTGTGGTGGCAGGTGCAGTCGCGCAACAAGCGGTCGATCGCGCTGGACCTGCGCAGCAAGGAAGGCCAGGACATAGCACGCAAACTGATTGCACAGGCCGACGTGCTGATCGAGAACTTCCGCCCGGGCACGCTGGAAGGCTGGGGCATGAGTTACGACGAACTTTCGAAGATCAACCCCGGGCTGATCATGCTGCGCATCAGCGGCTACGGGCAGACGGGGCCGTACCGCGATCTGCCGGGTTTCGGTTCCATCGGCGAGGCCATGGGTGGCCTGCGCCACCTGACGGGCGAGCCGGGGCGCGTGCCGGTGCGCTGCGGCATTTCCATCGGCGACACGCTGGCCGCGCTGCACGGCACCATCGGCGTGCTCACGGCGCTGTACCACCGCAAGGTCAATGGCGGCCAGGGCCAGGTCATCGACGTCGCGCTGCACGAGGCGGTGTTCAACGTCATGGAAAGCCTGATCCCCGAGTACAGCGCCTTCGATGTCGTGCGCGAGCCCGCAGGCAGTGCATTGCCAGGCATCGCACCCAGCAACGCGTACCGCTGCGGCGACGATGGCGTGGTGCTGATTGCCGGCAACGGCGACAGCATCTTCAAGCGCCTAATGACGGCCATCGGCCGCGACGACTTGGGCAACGACCCGGCCCTGGCCGACAACGCCGGCCGCGTGCGGCGCGTGGAAGAACTGGATGCCGCCATCGAGGCTTGGACGCGGCAACGCCCGACCGACGAGGCGCTGGCAGTGCTGGGCGCGGCCAAGGTGCCCGCTGGCCGCGCGTACACCGCCAAGGACATCGTCGAGGACCCGCACTACCAGGCGCGCGACATGGTGCTGCAGCAGCTCACGCGCGACGGCCATCAGGTGGCGGTGCCGGGCATCGTGCCCAAGCTGCTGGGCACACCGGGCAGCGTGCGCTCGTCGGCGCCACACCTGGGTGACGACACCGACGCGGTGCTCAGCGAAATCGGCTTTTCCAGCAACGACATCTCCGCCTTGCGCGGCCGCAAGGTGGTGGCATGAACGCGCATGTGAACGTTTGGGACGGTGCGCGCCGGCGCATCCGCCTGCAAGAGGTCGGTCCGCGCGACGGGCTGCAGGTCGAGCAACGTTTCGTCGAGACCGACGAGAAGGTCGCGCTCGTGAATGCGCTGTCGGATGCGGGCCTGGCGAAGATCGAGGTCACCTCGTTCGTGTCGCCCAAGGCCATACCGCAGCTGCGCGACGCCGAAATTGTGCTGCGCCAAATCCGCCGCGTGCCCGGCGTCGTCTACAGCGCGCTGGTGCCCAACCTGCGCGGCGCCGAGCGCGCCATCGAATCGAAGGCCGATGAGCTGAACCTGGTGATGTCGGCCAGCCACAGCCACAACCTGGCCAATCTGCGCATGACACAGCAGCAGAGTTTTGCCGCGCTGTCAGAAGTGGCGGCGGCCGCAAGGCAGGCGGGCGTCAAGGTCAACGTCTCGCTGTCGTGCAGCTTCGGCTGCCCGATGGAAGGCGATGTCCCCGAGGCAGGCGTGCTCGACTGGTGCGACCGCTACATCAACGCCCTGGGGGCAGACGGCGTGACGCTGTGCGACACCACCGGCATGGCTTACCCGACGCAAGTGGCGCGGCTGACACGCGCGTTCCGCGAACGTTGGCCAGCGATGGAGATGACGCTGCACTTCCACAACACCCGCGGCATGGGCCTGGCCAACGTGCTGGCCGGCATTGATGCCGGCGCCGACCGCTTCGACGCCAGCTTTGGCGGTATCGGCGGCTGCCCTTACGCGCCAGGCGCCACCGGCAACGTCTGCACCGAAGAGATCGTGCACGCACTCGATCTGATGGGCTACGACACCGGCGTTGACCTGACGCGCCTGATGGCCGCCAGCCAGCGGCTGCCGGCCTTGATTGGCCACGACATCCCGAGCCAGCTGGTGAAGGCCGGGCGCCGGCTCGACCTGCATGCACCACCGGCCGATTTCGAACAGCTCCGTGCCCGCGCGGAAAGCCGCTGAACACAGCGCCACCAACGACCCCACCACGAGGAGACACCATGGCCCGATTTGACATCCAGATCAACGGCAGCAAGCGTTCTGTGCAGGCCGATGCCGATTCACCACTGCTGTATGTGCTGCGTGACCAGCTTGAACTGCACGGCCCCAAGTTCGGCTGCGGCCTGGGCCAGTGCGGCGCCTGCACCGTGCATGTCGACGGCCAGGCCGTGCGGTCCTGCGTGGTTCCAGTCTCCGCACTCGGCAAGCGGGCGGTGACCACGCTCGAGGGCTTGGGCAGCAGCACCCGACCTTCGCCCTTGCAGCAGGCATTCATCGACGAGCAGGCGGCGCAGTGTGGCTATTGCATCAGCGGCATGGTGATGCAGGCTGCCGACCTGCTGAAGCGCACGCCGAAACCCACCGAAGCGCAGATCCGCGCGGGCCTGGCGATGAACCTGTGCCGCTGCGGTACGCACCAGCGCATCGTGCGCGCGGTGCAGCGCGCGTCCGGCCAACCCGTCACCGCCTGAGGAGCACAACCACATGAACACCTTGGACCGCAGGGCCTTCCTCGCATCTTCCGGCGCACTGGTCGTTGGGTTCTCATGGGCTGGCACCGCGGCCGCGGCTGCGCCGCCATCGTTGGCACCGGTGAAGGCCGTTGACAAGGCACGCATCGAGTCCTTCGTGGCCATCCAGGGCGACGGCCGCGCCACCGTCTACACCGGCAAGGTCGACCTAGGCAACGGCTCACGCACGGCCATGATGCAGTTGGCGGCTGACGAACTCGACCTGCCGTTCGAACGCATCACGTTGGTGATGGGCGACACCGGCACCACCCCTGACCAATGGCTCACCGGCGCCAGCTTGACGATTGCGCAAGGTGGCCTGGAGCTGCGCCGCGCCTGCGCCACCGCCCGCGCGGTGCTGCTGGCTCGCGGCGCAGCGAAGCTGGGACTGGCGGCAGACGAGGCAAGCTGTCGCGATGGCGCCGTGTTTGCCAAGGCCGACCCGGCACGCCGCGTCGGTTACGGCGAACTGGCTGCGGCGGCACCCCTGGAACTGGCCGTGGATGCGAAGGTGACGCTGAAGAAGCCGGCCGACTACCAGTGGATCGGCAAACCGATTCCGCGCGTCGACATTCCCGGCAAGCTGACTGGCACATGGGAGTACGTGCACGACTTTCGCCTGCCCGGCATGCTGCATGCCCGTGTGCTGCGGCCCGGCGCGGTGGGTGCATCGCTGCTGTCCTTCGACGACAGCGCGGCCAAAAAGATAGAAGGCTTCGTGCGCACGGTGCGCAAGGGCGACTTCCTCGCGGTACTGGCCAAGACCGAGTGGGGTGCCATCAAGGCGATGCGCGCGGTGCGGGTGCAGTGGGGTGCCGCCGAACCGTTGCCCGAGCAGGCGACGGTGTTCGATCACTGGCGCAGCTTGAAGGTGGCCAAGGAAGACGTGACGCAAAACGTCGGCGATGCCCGCGCCGCTTTAGCCGCTGTGTCGAACCCCG
>JANNMQ010000810.1:0-1960 GCA_031398045.1 Rubrivivax sp. | reverse complement strand
TCGGCCGGCGTGCCCACCGGCACAAAAAAGCCGTACCAGAACGACAGGCTGTAAGCCGGCAGGCCTGCTTCAGCCGTGCCCGGCACACCCGGCACCAGTGCCGTGCGCTGCAGGCTGGTGACGGCCAGCGCCTTCAACCGCCCGGCCTGCACCATGGGCAGCACCGAAGGCGGTGTGCCGAAGGTGATTTGCGCGTCGCCCGCCACCACCGCCTGTATAGCCGGCGCACCGCCCTTGTAGGGAATGTGCACCATGTCCACCCCCGCCACTTTGCTGAAGTGCGCCGCGCCCAGGTGGGGCGCAGACCCGATGCCCGAGCTGGTGTAGTTCAAAGAGCCGGGTTTGGTTTTCGCGACGCTGATCAGTTGCTGCAAGCTGTTGATGCCGGCACCCGGGTTGACGGCCACCACCAGTGGTGACGTGGTCACCAGCGTCACCGGCACCAGGTCTTTGGCGCTGTAATTCAGCTTGGGGTTCACAGCGGGGTTGACCGAAATGCTGCTGGGGCTGGCAATCAACAGCGTGTAGCCATCGGCCGGTGCCTTGGCCACAAAGTCAGCAGCCAGGCTGCTGCCGGCGCCGGCGCGGTTTTCAACCACCACACTCTGGCCCAGTGCCTTGGACAGCGGGTCGCTGATGGTGCGGGCCACAAAGTCGGCCGCGCCGCCGGGCGCAAAACCAATCACCAGCCGTATCGGTTTGGCCGCCGGCCAAGCCTGGGCCCAGGCAGGGCCTGTGCACAGCAGGGCCAGCAGCGCAGCAGCGCCTGTGGTGGTGCCCACCATGGCCATGAAAGTACGACGCGGTTGGTCAGAGCGGCAGTTGCGCATGATTCAGTTTCCGGTGATGGAGGGCTTCATTTGTAGGTTAGCTGCCGATGCGCAACACGATCTTGCCCAGGTGCTGGTTGGCTTGCATGTGGGCCTGCGCAGCGGGCAGATCGCCAAAGTCAAACACACGGTCCACCAGCGGTTTGATGCGGCCGTCGGCAAAGGCCGGCAGCCAGTCGGCCACAAAGGCCGGCACGCCAGCGGCGCGCTGTTCAGCGCTGCGCAGTTTGTTGGACACGCCAAACAACGTCAGCCGTTTGCTGTGCAGCGCCTGCAAATCAATCTCGGCCTTCAGCGTGTGGTCCACATAACCCACCGTGGCCAAGCGGCCTTCAAAGGCCATGCAGCGCACACATTCAGCAAACACGGTGCCACCCACGGTGTTGACCACCAGGTTCACGCCGCTGCCATCGGTAGCCTTAAGCACTGCATCCGCAAAGTCGCCCTGGCGGGTGTGCAGGCCCAGGTCCAGCCCCAACGTTTGCAGCTTGGCCAGCTTTTCTGTCGACCCCGAGGTGCCGATGACCTGTGCGCCCAAAGTCTTGGCCGCCTGTAGAGCAGCCACACCCACGCCCGACGAGATGCCGGTGATCAGCAGCCACTGGCCCGCCTGCAGCTGGCCTTGTGCCACCAGCATGTCGTGGACCACCAAAAAGGTCAGCGGCACCGCGGCGGCTGCTTCGATGGCCAGGCCTGCCGGCACCAGCAGTGCTTCGCGTGCGTCCATCAAGGCGTATTCAGCAAAAGCGCCGACGCAGCGGCCCATCACCCGCTGGCCCGCTTGCAACTGCGGGTGCGTGCTGTTTACGCCAGCACCTAACGCCGCAATTTCACCCGCACCTTCAATGCCAGCTGGCTTGGACGCACCGCCTTTGATCAGGCCGCCGGGAATGAATTCGCCGCGGTTCAAGCCGGCGGCCTGCATCTTCAGCAGCACCTGGCCAGGGCCAGGCTCTGGGCGCGGCACCTCCGTGAGTTGCAGCACGGCCTGGTTGTTTTCTACACGCAGCGAGTAGGCTTTCATTGGGCTTTTTGTATGGGTGGGTGGCGACGACTAAAGCGGCTAGCGGGCGCTTCAGCGCCCCTTGAAATTTGGCTTGCGCTTTTCCATGAAGGCGCGGCGGCCTTCG
>JANNMQ010000920.1:0-3742 GCA_031398045.1 Rubrivivax sp. | reverse complement strand
GCTCATGGGCCCTGCTGATCAGTTTGCATCCCTCCTCGTCCGGCTACTGGGCGCCCAGTGCGGGCGGCGCAGCATCTTGTAGCTGCCCTTGTTGTACGTGCGCTTGTGCATGTGCGTGCATGTACGTGCATGGACGTGCACGTACGGCGTCCAGGCGTGTAAGGCCCGAGCTGCCAGCGGCGACCCTGCCACATGCAACCAATAAATTTTTTGCAGATGCCAACCACATCCACCCTTGCGCACAAACAGCCCCTGCTGGCCATCATCGGCGGCAGCGGTTTGTACGACTTGCCCGGCCTTGTCGACACCGCCTGGGTGACAGTGGACACGCCCTGGGGGGCTCCTTCAGACCAGATCTTTCGCGGCCGTCTGGGCAGCGGAGCCCACAGCGCGCAGCTGGCCTTTTTGCCTCGCCACGGCCGCGGCCACCGCATACCGCCCGGTGAAGTGAACTACCGCGCCAACATTGCGGCGCTGAAAAGCCTGGGCGCCACCGATGTGCTGTCGCTGTCGGCCGTGGGCGGCCTGCGTGCTGATTTGCCGCCCGGCACTTTTGTGGTGGTCGACCAGTTCATAGACCGCACCGTGGGACGGGCCGGCAGCTTTTTCGGAACAGGGCTGGTGGCCCATGTGTCCATGGCCGACCCCACCTGCGCCAGGCTGGGGCGCCTGGTGCAGACAGCACTGCAAGGCCAGGGCGTGCCGCACACCTACGGGGGTACTTACCTGGCCATGGAAGGACCCCAGTTTTCCAACAAGGCCGAATCGGCGCTCTACCGCAGCTGGAATTGCAGCGTCATCGGCATGACCAACATGCCCGAAGCCAAACTGGCGCGCGAAGCCGAGCTGTGTTACGCCAGCGTTGGCATGGTCACCGACTTTGATTGTTGGCACCCCGGCCACGACGCAGTGACGGTGGACGCGGTGATCCACGTGTTGCTGGGCAATGCGGCCACGGCACGCACGCTGGTGGCCGGTTTGGCCCATACGATCGCAGGTGATGACCAAGCGCTGGACTGCGCCTGCCGTCACGCGCTGGACCATGCGCTCATTACCGCACCCGAGTCGCGTGACCCCTTGATGGTGCAGCGCCTGCGGTCCGTTGCCGGCCGCGTGCTGGGCTGAACGGCCATGGCCTCTGAACCTGGCTTGCCGTGGCAGGCACAAGCCCAGCAGATGGTGCACGCCGTGCAGCAGCTGGATGCGCTGGGCCTGAACCGCGGCAGCACCGGCAACGCCAGCGTGCGCCACAGCCACGGGGGCCAGCCTGGCATGCTGATCACGCCCACGGGCATGGGCGCGGCCGACCTGCAGCCGCAAGACCTGGTCTGGCTGGGTTTTGAAGGCCCGCGTTTTGAGAGCCAGTTGATAGGCCCGTGGCAGCCATCGTCAGAGTGGCAATTCCATCAGGCCATCTACTTGCAGCGCCCCGACCTGCAGGCCGTGCTGCACACCCATTCCACCTACGCCACCGCGCTGGCGTGCCTGCGCCGGCCCCTGCCTGCTTTCCACTACATGGTGGCCGTGGCAGGGGGCAGCGATGTGCCGCTGGTGCCTTACCACCTGTTTGGCACCGAGAGCCTGAGTCAGGCGGTGGCGCAAACGATGAAAGACCGCAACGCCTGCCTGCTGGCCAACCACGGCCTGGTGGCGGCGGGCAACAGTTTGGCGCAAGCCATGAAGGTGCTGCAGGAGGTGGAATCCTTGTGCCAATCCTATTTGCAGGCACTGGCCGTCGGGCAACCCGTCTTGCTGTCAGACCAGGACATGGTCGCGGTGATTGAACGCTTCAAAAGCTACGGCAAATTGGCGCGTGCAGGCTGACCAGCCGCGTCGGCGGGGGGCGCAACCGCTGTTTCGGGCCAGGTGGCCAGCACCAGACCCAGCAGCGCCAGCACCAGCGCCACCACATGGGCAGCACCAAAAGATTCACCCAGCACCAACACGCCCACCGCGGCAGCGCTAACGGGCAGCATCACCGTGAACACGCCGGCCCGTGCTGAGGGCACCTGCTGCAGGCCGCGCATCCACAACCACACCGTGGCCACGCTGGCGGCCAACGCGTAGAAAAGCAGCAAAGCCCAGGTTGGTGCGCTGACCGATGAAAAGTCGAAACGCAGCGCGTACCAGACGCCAAAAGGCGTGACCAGGGCCAAGCCCCACAGGTTGATGAGTGCACTGATGCGCTTGGGTGACAGGCGGCCCGACAGGCGCTTGCCGATAACCACGTAGCTGGCTTCACACAGCACCGCTCCCAGCAGCAAGGCATAACCCAACAAGTTGTGGCCTGCTTCGCCCGCGGCCACCGGCCCTGCCACCGGTTGCGCGCGCGCCAGGGCCAGTACGGCGATACCGACCACGGCGCAGGCAATGGCCAGCGCCACACGGGGCCTGATCTGTTCACCCAGAAAAGCGCGCGACAGCAAGGCCACGGCCGCTGGGATGGCCGCCATCGTCACGCCGGCGGCCACTGCAGAGGTCATCAACACCCCGTAAAGCATGCAGATGCTGAACAGGAAGTTGCCCAGAAAACTTTCCCAGAAGAGCAAGCGGCGGTCGGCTGGGCTCAGTGGGGGTTCGTCAGGCGCTGCTTTCACCCAATGCACCATGGCCAGCGCAGCAATGCCAAAACGCAGCCAGGCCAACAGCAAGACCGGAAACACCGCCAGCAGCAGTTTTGAAAGCCCCACATAGCTGCCCACCAGCGCCATGCTGGCGGCCAGACTGGCGTACGCGCCCCAGTGCGGTGTTGCGGGCGGAAGTGCAGGCGGAAGTGCAGGCGGAAGTGCGGGCGGAGGTTCGGGCGGGAGGGCAAGCATGGCGGCGCCGATCGTAGCTGCAGGGTTGGCAACAGCGGCCGTGACTGCGTGGTGTTGGAAGCTGCAGCGACAACGCTGGCACTCTTTACCGCATTGCAGCACACGTTTTGCAATGTGGAAAACAATGGTGCTGCGCCGCAGCAATTTTCATCATATGGGAGAACAGCATTTCATAATGCAGAATAGCGCGCTAAGTAGCTGATTTTTGGTGCTAAATTCTTATGTCTTATATAAGACATAGGTGTTGCACAGCGCTTCAGATGGCGGTACGCTGGCGGCGTTGCTTCTGTGTTTTTTCCTGCTTTCAACACCACCCTCAAAAGGACCCCACGCAATGAGCCAACCGACCCGCCAAGAACAAATCGCCGCCCTCGAAAAAGAATGGGCCACCAACCCGCGCTGGAAGGGCATCAAGCGCGGCTACAGCGCCGCCGACGTGGTGCGCCTGCGCGGCAGCATCCCCATCGAGCACACGCTGGCCAAGCGCGGCGCCGAGAAGCTGTGGAACCTGGTCAACACCGAGCCCTTCGTCAACACGCTGGGCGCGCTGACCGGCAACCAGGCCATGCAGCAAGTGAAGGCCGGCCTGAAGGCCATCTACTTAAGCGGTTGGCAAGTGGCTGGCGACGCCAACAGCAACGGCGAGATGTACCCCGACCAGAGTCTGTATTCAGTCGACTCGGTGCCGAAGGTGGTGAAGAAGATCAACGCCACCTTCCAGCGCGCCGACCAGATCCAGTGGAGCGAAGGCAAGGGCGACATTGACTTTTTCGCGCCCATCGTGGCCGACGCCGAAGCCGGCTTTGGTGGTGTGCTGAACGCCTTTGAACTGATGAAGGCGATGTTTGAAGCGGGTGCCGCCGGTGTGCACTTTGAAGACCAACTGGCCAGCGTGAAGAAGTGTGGCCACATGGGTGGCAAGG
>JANNMQ010000778.1:0-2095 GCA_031398045.1 Rubrivivax sp. | reverse complement strand
CGGTGCCGTGCCGCGCATGCCCTTCGTGGGCGTGCAGCGGCAGCAGCGCCGCCGTGTTTGTCCAGTAACGAGAGCCGAACCACCATGACCGAATCCCTGGCCCCACTGCCCGTGGCCTTCGAAAACCTGCGCCGTATTGGTTTGAATGCGCCGCAAGCGCAACGGCTGATGCAGATGTGGGCGACATGTCAGCCACCACATCAGTCACCACATCAGCAACAACGTCAGCCACAACGTCAGTCCCAACAACTTCCGCAGCACCCCACCACCAACGCCCAACACACCGTAGCCGCCACTTCACAACCCCTGCGTGTGACCGAAGTGCAGCGCGAAAGCCTGCTGCTGCACGACGGTGAACAAGAACACAGCGCGCGCATGCTGCCCGCGCTGCGCAGCCAGCTGCAACTGGCCAGCGACGCCATTGCCGTGGGCGACTGGGTGCTGGCGCAACGCAACAGCCACGGCCAGTGGTGGGTGCACACGCGCGTGCCGCCCGTCAACCAACTGGCGCGCAGGCTGCACGACGGGCGCGACAAGGTGACACGCGCCGTCATCGTCAGCAACGTCGACACGGCCTTGCTGGTGATGGGCCTGGACCATGATTTCAGCCTGCGCCGCATGGAACGTTTTGTGGCGCTGGTGCACATGGCTGGCGTGCAGGCGGTGGTGGTGTTGACCAAGAAAGACCTGTGCGCCGATGCCGCTGCGCGCTTGCAGCAGGCGAAGGCCCTGCTGCCTGCAGACACCCCCGTGCTGGCCGTCAATGCGCTGGGCGATGAACCACTGCAGGCCCTGGCACCCTGGCTGCAACCGGGGCAGACGCTGGTGCTGCTGGGTTCAAGCGGCGCCGGCAAGAGCACGCTGACCAATGCGCTGTGTGGCGCCAGCGTGGCCGACACTGGCGCCAACCGCAGCGGTGACAGCCGCGGCCGCCACACCACCACGTCGCGCAGCCTGCACCTGGCGCCGGGCGGTGCCTGTGTGATCGACACACCGGGCCTGCGCACGCTGCGCCTGGATGGCGACGCCGATGGCCTGGACGCCGCTTTTGACGACGTGGCGCGGCTGGCCGCGGCGTGCCGTTTCCGTGACTGCCAGCATGGCGACGAACCGGGTTGCGCGGTGCGTGATGGCGTCAGTGCTGAACGCCTGCGCAACTACCAGAAGCTGTTGCGCGAGTCGCAGCGTGACACGCTGAGCGCACTGCAGCGCAAGGAGCAGGCGTCGTTGTGGAAGTGGCGCACCAAGCAAGGCAGGCTGCGCGCCGAATCCAAGCGCGGTTGAAGCTGCGTGGCCTGCGCCACCAGGTCGACCTGTACCGCGTCTGCCTCCTGCATCGCGTGCCGCATGTCCGCGCGGTGCCGCTACCCTGCGGGCCCTGGGCCCTGGCCCGGGCCTGTGTACGATGGTGCGGCTGGGCCGTGGGCCCATGCACAAGGAGCAGGGCATGAGCGAACGTCGGGTGTGTGTGGTCAGTGGGTCGTCGTCGGGCATCGGCGCCGCCACCGTGGAGCGTTATGCCCGCGAGGGCTGGAACGTGGTGGTGAACTACTCACGCCAAAGCGCACCGGCCGAAGCCGTGGCTGCGGCGTGCCGCGCCCATGGTGTGCAGGCGCTGGTGGTGCAGGCCGATGTGTCAGACGACCAGCAATGCCGCGCACTGGCGGCGCAGACACTGGCGGCTTTTGGCCGCGCCGATGTGCTGGTGAACGACGCCGGTGCCACCAGGTTTGTGCCGCTGAAGCAACTGGACGGTCTGCAGGCCGAGGACTTCCACCGCATCTACGCTGTCAATGTGGTCGGTGCCTACCAGCTGTCGCGTGCGCTGGTGCCGCTGCTGCAACTGCAGGCCGGTGCCGGCATCGTCAACATCAGCTCGGTGGCCTCGATGATGGGCCGCGGTTCGTCGTTGGCCTACATGGCCAGCAAGGGTGCACTGAACGCGCTGACGGTGGGCCTGGCGAGGGCGCTGGCGCCGCAGGTCCGCGTCAACGCCATTGCGCCCGGGCTGGTGGAAACGCCGTGGCTGAAAAACGGCTTGGGCGACCGCTACGACCAGGCGCGCGCCGACTGGGCCGGGCACGCCGCGCTGCAG
>JANNMQ010000916.1:0-4019 GCA_031398045.1 Rubrivivax sp. | reverse complement strand
GGCCGAACTGGCCGCAGGCCGCATGGTCATCTTGGTTGATGAAGAAGACCGCGAAAACGAAGGCGACTTGGTGCTGGCCGCCGAGCATGTAACGCCAGCCGCCATCAATTTCATGGCCCGCCATGCGCGCGGGCTCATCTGCCTGACGTTGACACGCGAGCGCTGCGAACGCTTGCAGTTGCAGCCCATGGCCAGCCGCAACGGCACGGTGCATGGCACGGCGTTCACGGTGTCGATAGAGGCCGCTACAGGCGTCACCACCGGCATTTCAGCGGCCGACCGTGCGCGCACCGTGCAAGCCGCGGTGGCCAAGGACGCCCGCGCCGCAGACCTGGTACAGCCGGGCCACATTTTCCCGTTGCAGGCCCAGGACGGCGGGGTGCTGATGCGCGCGGGCCACACCGAAGCCGGCTGCGATTTGGCTGACATGGCCGGGCTGACGCCAGCGGCCGTGATCTGCGAAATCATGAACGAAGACGGCACCATGGCGCGGCTGCCCGACTTGCAGGTTTTTGCGCGCGCGCATGGATTGAAGATCGGCACCATTGCCGACCTCATCAGCCACCGCAGCCACCACGAAACCTTGATTGAGCGCCTGGGCCAGCGCCCGCTGGAAACCCCCGCTGGCAGTTTTGACTGCACGGCCTACCGCGACAAGGGCGGTGGCCTGCATCTGGCGTTAACCCGAGGCCAGTGGGGGCCCCAAGACGAAGTGACCGTGCGCGTGCACGAACCCTTCACCGCGATGGATTTGCTGGACTGCGGCGGCGCCGGCCATTCCTGGCCGCTGGGCCGTGCGCTGGCTGAATTGCAACGCACCTCCCAGGCGGTGGCCGTGCTGCTGAACTGCAGTGGCGACGCCGCCACGCTGCTGCCCAAACTGCTGGACCCCGCGGCGCTTCGGCCTTCCAAGCTGCAGATGGACCTGCGCACCTATGGCATTGGCGCGCAGATCTTGCGCGACCAGGGTGTGGGCCGCATGCGGCTGTTGGGCAGCCCACGCCGCATGCCCAGCATGACGGGTTATGGGCTGGAGGTGACCGGTTTTGTGGCAGCCTCCGCGCAGGCAACACCCACCCACTGACCAGGGCACCCAGCAGGCACCACCTGCTGGCGCTTGGCAACAACGGCCGCGCAGACGTGTGGCCCAGAAAGTGAGCTTCCATGAAAGACGCAGACCGCGGCCCCGTTGCTGAACTGGTGGCCGAATTGATGGGCGAAGGCCTGCGCATTGGCATCGTGCGTGCGCGCTTCAACGACGCCTTGACCAGCAAGCTGGCACAGGCCTGCCTGTCTGAGCTGGACCGGCTGGAAGTGGACAGCACCGACATCAAACAGGTGACAGTGCCCGGTGCACTGGAAATACCGGTGGCGCTGAAAGCGATGGCCGAGTCGGGCGACTTTGATGCGCTGATTGCACTGGGCTGCGTGATCCGGGGCGAGACCTACCACTTTGAACTGGTGGCCAACGAAAGCGGTGCTGGCGTTACCCGCGTGGCGCTGGACCACCAGCTGCCGGTGGCCAATGCCATCCTCACCGTTGAAAACGAAGCCCAGGCCTGGGCCCGTGCCGAAGAAAAAGGCCGCGACGCTGCGCGCGTGGCGGTAGAAATGGCCAACCTGATTGAAGACCTGACGTGAACAAGGCTGCACCCCCACCGCCGCAGACGGCAAAGCCTGCAGGGCTTTCACCTGCTGCAGCCGGCAAGCGTGCGCCCGCCAAGTCGGCCCGGCGCCGTTCCCGTGAACTGGCCATGCAGGGCCTGTACGAATGGCTGCTGTCGGGCGCCGACTCGGCCACCATCGAAACCCACATCCAGGAGATGGACGGTTTTGGCAAGTGCGACCGCGCCCACTTCGACGCTTTGCTGCACGGCGGCGTTGAACAAGCCGCTGCGATCGACACCGTGCTGGCACGCCATGTGGACCGCAGGACCACGCTCCTGTCGCCGGTGGAACACGCGGTGCTGATGGTGGGGGTCTACGAGCTGATGAACTGCCTGGAGATACCGTACCGCGTGGCCATCAATGAAGCGGTTGAGCTGGCCAAGACCTTCGGCGGCACCGACGGCCATCGCTACGTGAACGGCGTGCTGGACAAGTGCGCCGCCGAACTGCGGGCTGTGGAGGTGCGCAACGCGCCGCCCCGGTCGGGTGCTCGGCGCAGTGCAGCCGGTGCACCCGATGCGCCCGATGCACCCGATGCAACTTATGCAGCGGTTGACCCAGCGGCCGGTGCCACGCCGGCTGAGTCCAAGCCCGAAGACGCATGATCCGCACCGCCGGCCGGCTCGACCATATCGAGCCTTTTTACGTGATGGAATTTGCCAAGGCAGCCGACATGCTGGCACGCAGCCCGGCCTGCAACCCGGCGCAAGGCGGCGAGCCGATGGTGTTCTTGAACATCGGCGAACCCGACTTCACGGCTGCGGCCGGTGTGCAGCAAGCGGCGCAGCAGTGCCTGCAGCAGGGCCTCACACAGTACACGCAGGCCACGGGCCTGCCGACGCTGCGCCAGCGCATTGCCGACTGGTACCAGCAGCGCTGGGGGCTGCACATAGAGGCATCGCGCATCATCGTCACGGCCGGCGCATCGGGCGCTTTGCAACTGGCCTGCCTGGCGCTGTTTGAACCCGGCGACGAGGTGCTGATGCCCGACCCCAGCTACCCCTGCAACCGCCATTTTGTGGCTGCCGTGGGTGCACGGGCGCGGCTGTTGAACACCACAGCGGCTTCACGCTTTCAGCCCGATGCAGCGTCGGTGACTGCGGCCTGGGGCGCGCAGACGCGGGGCGTGGTGCTGGCCAGCCCCAGCAACCCCACCGGCACGTCCATTGCACCGGCCGAACTGGCAAAAATCGTGCAGGCCGTGCACAGCCGCGGCGGCGTGACGGTGGTGGACGAAATCTACCTGGGACTTTCTTACGACGACAGCTACGGCACCAGCGTGCTGTCGCTGCCCGCAGAACTGCTGAACAGCGTGCTCAGCATCAACAGCTTCAGCAAGTACTTCGGCATGACCGGCTGGCGGCTGGGCTGGATGGTGGTGCCACCCGCACTGGTGGCACCGCTGGAGAAACTGGCGCAAAACCTCTACATCTGCGCCAGCAGCCTGGCGCAACATGCGGCGCTGGCCTGTTTCGACGCCGCTTCGTTACAAAGTTATGAACAGCGCCGGGCTGAATTCAAACGGCGGCGCGACTTTGTGGTGCCGGCACTGAACGCGCTGGGCCTGACAGTGACGGTGCCGCCCGATGGCGCGTTTTACGCCTGGTTCGACTGTTCTCGCTACAACGCCAGCAGCTGGGATTTCTGTGTCGACATGATGCAGCGCGCCCATGTGGCCCTGACCCCGGGCCGCGACTTTGGCCCTGGCTATGCAGACAGCCATGTGCGGTTGTCGTTTGCCAGCAGCATGGAAGAACTGCAGACCGCGCTGCAGCGCCTGCGGCGGGTGTTGCAGGGCTGAAGGGCTGAAAACCGAAGGGCGGGCCCTGGCTCGCACCACCGATCAGGCCACCGATCAGGCCATCGATCAGGCCACCTGTCAGACCCCCTGTCAGACCCCCGATCAGGCAACAGACGTTACGCAGCGTTAACCAGACGCGCTCCGGGCCCACACAGTGCCTTGTGCAGCAGCAAAGCCCAGTTAAGCTGGCAAGTTGTGCGTGCCCTGTTCCTGCATCGACTGCGATACCTGCTGCTTCAATGGAGCGGCCACGCCGACGCCAGGCCCACCGAGTTTGCAGCCACCCTCATCAGCGCTGACCGGCCCAAGGCTTCGGGCCCTGAAGCGGACTCGATAGGCGCTGTGGCCGGCAAGACCAAGGCACCGGTGGCTCGCATCGGCCGCTACCAGATCAAGGGCCGGCTGGGTTCCGGTGGGCTGGGTGAAGTTTTTGAGGCCTGGGACCCGCTGCTGTCGCGTGCCGTGGCCGTCAAGACGCTGCGCCTTCAACTTGAACCCAGCTTGCGTGCGCAGCTGGATGACCACATCCTGAACGAGGCGCGTGCCGCCG
>JANNMQ010000761.1:0-3521 GCA_031398045.1 Rubrivivax sp. | reverse complement strand
TCGCATGGACTTTGGTGCGCTGTTCGACAAGTACCAGGGCGAAAGCGAACGCAAGCTGCGTGAAGCGCTGAAGGTGGCCGAGGCCATGCAGCCCTGCGTGCTGTGGATGGACGAAGTGGAAAAAGGCCTGGCCACGGGCGGAGACGGCCAGGACAGCGGCACCGGCAAGCGGCTGTTGGGCACGCTGCTCACCTGGATGACTGAACGCCAGGGCCGTGTATTTCTGGTGGCCACCGCCAACGACATCGAAAGCCTGCCGCCGGAGCTGATGCGCAAGGGCCGCTTTGACGAGATTTTTTTTGTCGACCTGCCTTCGGCGGCTGCGCGCGAAGGCATTCTGCGCATCCACCTGCTTAAACACAAAGTGGCCTTTGAAGCCGCTGAACTGCAGTTGGCCGTGCAGGCCACGGCAGGTTTTTCAGGCGCGGAGATTGAAGCTGCCGTGGTGGCTGCCCGCTATGAAGCCCACGCCCACGGCAGCGCGCCCAGCATGGCGCTGCTGATGCAGGAACTGGCGCGCACACGCCCGCTGTCGGTGACGCGGGCCGAGGCGGTGGCTGCTTTGCGGGCATGGGCGGCTGATCGGGCGGTGGCGGCTGATTGACACGTTTTGTCTGTTAACCAGCAAAAGACGCGGTTCGGGCTGAATCTGTTGGCGAACCGCTGTCAAGTGCTCTCCCTCAGTTCCACACTGAACGGCACCAGCATCGTTTCTGGTGCCAACGGGGTGCCGGCCTGGCGGGCAGCAATGGCGCGCAGCAGCAGTTCACCGGCGCTGCGGCCGATGCCCACGCAGTCCACCACCACCGTCGTCAGGCGCGGGTGGCAGGCGGCAGCCACTTCGAATCCACCAAAGCCGGCAATGGCCAGCCGCCGGGGCACGGCCCAGCCGCGGCGCTGGCACTCGGCCAGAGCGCCGAAGGCCGCGTGGTCTGACACGCACAGCACAGCGTCGGTGTCGGGCCAGCGTTGCAGCAGTTGCACCACGCCCTGTGCGCCGTTGGCCATCGACACCGGCGCCTGGCCGATGTTCAGCTCGCGCCTTGGCGGCAGGCCCAGTTCCCGCACCGCTTGCTGATAGCCGCGGCGGCGGTCGGCACCGCGTGCGTCGCTGGCTGGTGTGCCGCCCATGAAGGCGATGCGCCGGTAGCCCTTGGCATGCAGCCGGTGCACCAGTTCGGCGGTAGCCTGGGCGTTGGAGAAACCCACCACGTGTTCGATAGGCCGGTGCAGCAGGTCCCAGGTTTCAACCACTGGCACGCCAGCGGCTTGCAACAACTGGCGCGCTGCAGCGGTGTGGCTGCCGCCGGTCAGCATCACGCCTTCGGGGCGGCGCGCCAGCATGGCCCGCAGCAGGCGTTCTTCGGTGGGCACGTCGTAGTCGGTGTAGCCCAGCAGCACCTGCAGGCCGCCCGCTTGCACGGCGTCGGTCAGCCCATGCGCGGTGTCAGAGAAGTTGGAATTGTTCAGCGCCGGTATCAGCGCCGCCACAAAGCCCGAACGTTGGCTGGAAAAGGTGCGCGCTGTCTGGTCCACCACGTAGCCCATCTCGTGGCAGGCCAGCAGGATGCGCTGGCGCAGCGCCTCACTGCCCTGGCGGTTGCGGCTTTCACTGCGGTTCAGCGCGCGCGACACCGTCATCTTCGATACACCCACACGCGCGGCCACGTCGGCCATCGTCACGGCCCGCGCGGCAGGGGCGCGGGCCCGAGGGGGTGCAAGTGAGGCGGGCTTGGGGCTGGGCACGGCCTGGAATCATAGGTTGGCGGGCGACACCACCACCGGGCGGGAAAGTACCAGTTACCGGTAACCCAACGATTCATGACACTTCGGCAAACCTTGTATGTGACGCTCGGAGCGTGGGCCCCAGCCTGCGCTTTGAAGCGCCCAACCGATGAGTACTGTTGAAGTTTTGGACCCCCGCTTGGACCTGGTGGCGGCCAGCGCCCACGGCGCTGGCCGCCTGCAGCGCCTGTGCACGGGTGCGGTGTGGAGCGAAGGCCCGGTGTGGATTGCAGAGGCTGGCTTGCTGCTGTGGAGCGACATTCCCAACAACCGCATGCTCAGCTGGCATCCGCTGCAGGGCATGGCGGTGTGGCGTGACCAGGTGGAATTCACCAACGGCCACGTGCGTGCCGCGGACGGGTCTTTGCTGCACTGTTCACACGGCTTGCGCGCCATCGTGCGCACGCGGCTGGACGGGCGCGGCCAGCCGCTGGTGGATGCACAAGGCCAGCCAGTGGCTGACGAGGTGCTGGTCAGCCACTACCAGGGACGGCGCCTGAATTCGCCCAACGACCTGGTGGTGAAGAGCGATGGCAGCATCTGGTTCACCGACCCGCCCTACGGCATTGTCAGCAACCGCGAAGGCCACCAGGCCAACAGCGAACTGCGCGACAACTACGTCTTTCGCTTCGACCCGGTCAGCAAGGCGCTGCGCATCGTCAGCGCTTATGTTGAAGAGCCCAACGGACTGGCCTTTTCGCCTGACGAGCAGGTGCTGTACGTGTCGGACACTTCGGCCGCGCTGCGCACGGACGGCAGTGGCCACCACCACATCGTGGCCTTTGACGTGGTGGCTGGTTGTGAACTGGCCAACCCGCGGGTGTTCGCCGTCATCACACCGGGCCTGAGTGACGGTTTCAGGGTCGATGTGAATGGGTTTGTTTACACGAGCAGCGAAAACAGCGTGCAGATCTACCACCCCGACGGCACCCGCATCGGCCGCATACCGGTGCCCGAAAAAGTGGGCAATCTGGTGTTTGGTGGGTCGCAGGGCAACGAGCTCTTCATTTGCGCCAGCACGTCGCTGTACCGCATCACACTGAACACCAAGGGTGCCACGGCATGAAGGCAACGGCCAGGCGCTGGAGCCCACCATGAGCGGCTGGTGGGCCGGTCTGGTGGTGCCCTTGGCCTTGCCGCTGAGTGGCAGTGCCGTGCACAGCATCGAACCCTGGGTGATGTGGCACGCACGCTGCATGGTGTTGGCCTGGGGTGTGCTGCTGCCGCTGGGTGCGCTGGTGGCGCGTTTTTTTAAGGTGCTCCCCGGCCAGGACTGGCCGCGGGTGCTGGACCACAAAGCCTGGTGGCACGCGCACCGTGCGTTGCAGTACGTCGGTGTGCTGCTGATGGGGGCGGGCCTGTGGCTGGTGTGGAACCTTGCTGGCAACGCCAGCGGCTTGGCGCAGTGGCACGGCTGGTTGGGCTGGGCGGTGTGTGGCCTGGGCACCGTGCAGGTGCTGGGCGCGCTGGCCAGGGGTAGCAAGGGTGGCCCGACTGACGTGGTCATGCGCGGCGACCACTACGACATGACCCCCTGGCGTTTGGCATTCGAGCGTCTGCACAAGAGCCTGGGCTGGCTGGCCGTGCTGGCCGCGGTGGTGGTGATCGCGCTGGGCCTGGTGCTCAGCGACGCGCCGCGCTGGATGGCGCTGCTGCTGGGGCTGTGGTGGTTGGTGCTGGTGGCGGCTTTTGTCCACCTGCAACGCGCCGGCCGCTGCATCGATACCTACCAGGCC
>JANNMQ010000760.1:0-10341 GCA_031398045.1 Rubrivivax sp. | reverse complement strand
CAAGAGTTTTCGCAAGCGATGCACCCGGGCGTGACGGCAGGCCAGCGGGTGCTGCCGGTCAACGTGGTGGGTTGCTACGCACCGGCCGGGCGTTATGCGCACATCGCGTCGGCCTACATGACCGTGTCCACCGCCAAAGCTGCGGGCGTGAAAACCATCGTCGCCTGCTCATCGCCGTTTCGCGGCGGCGGCATGCACCCCTATGTGCTGTACGCCTTCAAGGCCGCCGGAGCCGACGTCATCATGACGCTGGGTGGCGTGCAGGCCATCGCCACGCTGGCTTCGGGCCTGTTCACCGGCAAACCTGCCGACGTGGTGGTGGGCCAGGGCAACAAGTTTGTGGCCGAAGCCAAGCGCACGCTGTTTGGCAAGGTGGGCATCGATGTGTTTGCAGGCCCTTCCGAAGTGGCGGTGATTGCCGACGACAGCGCCGACCCGGCCATCGTGGCCATCGACCTGGTGGGCCAGGCCGAACATGGGCACGAATCACCAGCCTGGTTGTTCACCACGTCACGCACGCTGGCTGAAGAAGTGATGCGGCTGATACCGGGCATGGTGGATTCTTTGCCACCCACCGCGCGCGACGCCGCCGGCAGCGCCTGGCGCGACTATGGCGAGGTCATCGTCTGCGACACCCGCGAAGAAGTGGCCGCTGTGTCTGACCGCTACGCCAGCGAGCATCTTGAGGTTCATTCCCGCGACCTGGACTGGTGGCTGGCCACGCTCACTTGTTACGGCAGCCTGTTCCTGGGCGAAGAAACCACCGTGGCTTATGGCGACAAGGCCAGCGGCCCCAACCACGTGCTGCCCACCAAGGGTGCGGCGCGGTATTCGGGTGGCCTGTCGGTGCACAAGTTCATGAAGACCTTGACCTGGCAACGCATGACACGCGAAGCCGCGCGCGACATTGGCGAAGTGACGGCGCGCATCTCGCGGCTGGAGGGCATGGAGGGCCATGCGCTGACGGCCGATGTCCGGCTGGCCAAGTACTTCCCGGGCCAGGCCTTTGACCTGGGCGCGACGGTGAAGGTGTGACGGCCTTTGTCCAGTCGCTGTTCCAGCTGGAAGGGCGACACGCCGTCATCACCGGCGGCAACGCCGGCATCGGCGAAGCCCTGGCCACGGCGCTGGGCCGCGCAGGTGCCACCGTGTTGCTCGTGGCCCGGCGCGAAACCGAACTGCTGGCCGCAGCACAGCGTCTGCGTGGCCTGGGCATCAGCGCACAAACGCTGGCGCTGGACCTGGGCAACACCACCACGCAGCCGGCCTGCGGCCAGCGCATCCTGCAGTCCCTGCCGCAGGTGGACATCCTGGTCAACGCTGCCGGCATCAATCTGCGCCAGCCCTATGCCGAGGTCACGCCCGAAGCCTTCAGCCTGCAACTGGCGCTGCACCTGGGTGCGCCGTTTTTCCTCACCCAAGCGCTGGCCCCCGGCATGGCGCAGCGCGGCTGGGGGCGCATCATCAACATCGCGTCACTGCAGAGTTACCGCGCCTTCGCCCACAGCGCGCCCTATGGTGCCGGCAAGGGTGGTGTGGTGCAGCTCACGCGTGCCATCGCGCAGGCCTGGTCGGGCAAGGGCATCACCTGCAATGCCATCGGCCCCGGCTTTTTCCCCACCGACCTCACCGCACCGGTATTCAACAACCCCGAGCTGTCGGCCCTGCATGCCAGCCGCACGGCAGTAGGCCGCAATGGCGAACTGCAGGATCTGTACGGCGCCGCCATCTTCCTGGCCAGCGACGCCAGCACCTACATCACCGGCCAAACCTTGATGGTGGACGGTGGTTACACCTCAACCTGAGTGCCCTCTGATGAAAGCCCTGGTCTACACCAACCCCAACGAAGTGCAGCTGCAAGACCGCCCTGACCCCGTGCTGGCCGACGGCGAAGTGGTGCTGCGCATCGACGCTGCCGGCATCTGCGGCTCTGACATGCACGCCTTCCACGGCCACGACCCGCGGCGCTTGCCCGGCCTGGTGCTGGGGCATGAATTTGCCGCCACGGTGGCGCTGTCGGCCAGCCCGCGCTGGCGTGTGAGCCAGCGTGTCACCGGCAACCCGCTTATCACCTGCGGCCACTGCGAATACTGCCTGCAGGGGCGCGACAACCTGTGCAGCCACCGCACCATGGTGGGCATGCAAAGGCCGGGCGCTTTTGCGCAGGCGATGTCGATACCGGCCAGCTGCCTGATCGAGCTGCCCGACAGCTTGGGTGCCACCGCAGCCGCGCTCACTGAACCAGCGGCCACCGCGCTGCACGCCCTCAACCTGTCGATGAAAAGCCTGGTGCGCCCGTTGCCCGAATGCCGTGTGCTGATACTGGGCGGCGGCGCCATCGGCATGCTGGCTGCGCTGCTGCTGCGCCACTATGGCGTGGACCGGCTGGACGTGGCCGAGGTGCACGAAGGCCGGCGCGCTTCGCTGCGTGAACACGCCGGCTGCGGTGTCTACGACCCGCGCCACACCGAGGCCGCAGAGAGCGCGTACGACTACGTGATCGACGCCGTCGGCAACGTCGCCACGCGCAAGACCGCCATCGCTGCCGTCAAGCCCGGCGGCGTCGTGATGCACATCGGGCTGCAAGACTGGGCCAGCGAGATCGACATGCGCCGGCTGACGCTGGCCGAGATCACCTTACTGGGCACCTACACCTACAGCATGGCTGACTTGAAGGCCACGGTGGCTGCGTTGCACCGCGGTGTGTTTGGCAACCTGGCATGGGTGGCGCGGCGCCCGCTGTCGCAAGGCGCCCAGGCTTTTGACGACCTGCACCACGGCCGCATCGCAGCGGCCAAGGTGGTGCTGGAACCCGAACACTGAGCGGTTGAGAGGCTGACAGGCTTTCGGCCATGCGTGCCATCCACTTCCCTGGTCAGCAACACATCGAGCAGGTGCAGCGTCCCTGGCCGGTACCGGCAGCCGGCGAAGTGCTGCTGCGTGTGCAGCGCACGGCGCTCTGCGGCAGCGACTGCAAACTGTGGCACCGCGGCAGCACGCTGGTGCCGGGGCATGAAATCTTCGGCACCGTGGACCACCCCGGCCACGTGCTGCACGGCCGGCGCTGCTGCGTGTTCATGCCCGTGCACTGCGGCCACTGCACCAGCTGCACAAACGGCGACACCCACCTGTGCCTGACCGAATCGGTGCTGCTGGGGTGGAACCGCGACGGCGGATATGCCGAAGCCCTGGCGGTGCCCGAAACATGCCTGATGCCGGTGCCCGACGACATCAGCGACGACCTGGCGCCGCTGCTGTTAGACACCATCGGCACCGCAGCGCACGGCTTGCGCACGGTGATGCCGCTGGTCCCACCCGATGCAGAGCTGCTGGTCCTGGGCGCCGGCCCGGTGGGTTTGGGCGCGCTGGTGGCGGCGCAAGAACTGGGCTGGCGCCGCATCTGGGTGGCCGACCCCCGGCCGGCGCGCAGGGCGTTGGCACAGTCGCTGGGCGCGCAGCTGCATCCGGTGGGCGACTTGTCGCGGCGCTTTCACTTGGTGGTTGAATCCAGCGGCGCACATGCGGCGCGCAACCAGGGCCTGACCATCGTTTGGCCGCGTGGTGTGGTGCTGCTGCTGGGCGAAAACGACGCCCCCTGGACGATCGAGGAAACCAAACCCATACGCCGCAAGGACTTTTACATGGTGCGCTCGTTTTACTTTCCCAAAGCCGATTTCACGGCCAACCTGGCGCTGCTGCGTGCGCGCGCCGGCGACTACACGCGGTTTGTCGACGAACATTGTTCGCTGGACAACTTCGCCCAGGTCTTCCGGCGTTTTGCCGCCGGTGAACTGGTCAAACCACTGCTGGTGCCGGGTGGCTGACGCACCGGCACAGCACCCACCTGCACCGCCCGTGCGGCGCGTGGTGGGCGTGGGCCACATCGCGCTGGACCACCATTTCACGGTGGACACGCCGCCAGCTCCTGGTCGCAAAACTGCGGCGCGCAGCTACGCACGGCTGGTGGGCGGCATGACGGCCAATGCGTTGGTGGCGGCAGCCCGGCTGGGCGCGCAGGCGGTGCTGGTGTCGCCGGTGGGTGACGACGCCGCGGTGGCCGATTTCAGCGCGCATCTGCAGCGCGAGGGCGTGGATGCCAGCGCCCTGCTGCGCGTGGCTGGCGCGCAGAGCTCGGTGTCCACGGTGGTGGTGGACGGCAGCGGCGAAAGGCTGATCGTCAACCACCGCGGTAATGCCTTGTTGCGTGCTCCTGACCACAGTGCCGCAGCGTGGCAGACGCTGCTGCAGGGTGCCCATGCCCTGCTGGTGGACCCGCGCTGCGTGGCCTGGGCCGAAGGGGCCTTGCGCCAGGCGCGGGTGATGGGGCTGCTGTCGGTGCTGGACGGCGACACCGCGCCCCGCGCCGACCTGCACCGCCTGGTGGGGCTGGCGCGCTGGGCGGTTTTTTCAGCGCCAGGTCTTGCCGCCTACACCGACGGCACACCCGAACGGGGCCTGGCCGCCGCGCTGGCAGCCGGCGCTGAAGTGGCGGTGGCCACCCAAGGTGAATTTGGCCTGCTGTGGCAACGCCGCGGTGGGCCGCTGCAGCGTTTGGCCGCTTGCAGCGTGGCCCATGTGGAAGACACCACGGCCGCGGGCGACGTGTTTCATGGTGCGCTGGCACTGGCGCTGGCCGAAGGGCAGACCGACGAAGCCGCGTTGCACTTTGCGTCGGCCGCCGCCGCGCTGAAGTGCCAGCGCGCCGACGCGGTGCTGGGCGCGCCGGTGCGCGCCGAGCTGGACCAGTACCTGCAGCGCGGCGGACAAGACGGCGCCGCCCTGCCTTGACCCGTCACCCCATGCAGCACAGCGCTGCCCAAGAGCACCACCCATGAACACCACCCCCACCCCGCCCTGGCCGCTGCAACGTTTTGGCAAACACTGGGGCCTGCGCCGCCTGGCCAGCGCCGAGGGTGTGTTTGCGATGGTGGCCATCGACCAGCGCCCGCCGATCGTGCACTGTGTGGCGCGTGCGCGCGGCGTGGCGCCGGCTGATGTGGCTTTTGCCGACATCGTGCAGGTCAAGGCGCTGCTGGCGCAGGCCCTGGCGCCGCACGCCACGGCGCTGCTGGTCGACCCCGACTTCGGCCTGCCCGCAGCCGCGCCGCACCTGCAGCCCGGGCGTGGTTTGCTGCTGACGCTGGAAGAACACCGCTACGACGACCGGCCCGATGGCCCTATGAAAGGGCGCCAGTCGCGCCTGATTCCGCATTGGTCGGTGGCGCAAGTCCGCCGCCTGGGCGCTGACGCCGTCAAGCTGCTGGCCTGGTACCGGCCTGACGCCAGCGAAGCCGTGCGCCAGCATCAGCAGCAGCTGGTGCAGGCCGTTGGGGAAGCCTGCGCGCAGCACGACATCGCTTTTGTGTTTGAACTGCTGGTCTACCCCTTTGCGCAGGCACCGGGCGCACCGGCCAATTACGACGAAGACGCGGCCAAGCAGCCGCAGCGGGTGATAACCAGCGTTTGCGACTTTGCCCATCCGCGCTTTGGCATCGACCTGTTCAAGCTGGAAAGCCCGCTACCCATGGCCACGCTGCCGGCGCCGGGTGCGGCGGGTGCTGAAGCGGCGCAACAGCACTTCAACACCCTGGGCCAGGCCTGCGGGGGCACACCTTGGGTACTGCTGTCGGCCGGCGGGTCACCGGCCAGCTTTGAACACGCGCTGGTGTATGCCTGCCGCGCCGGCGCCAGTGGTTTTCTGGCCGGGCGCGCCGTCTGGTGGGACGCACTGGCAGCCTACCCCGACGCAGCGGCGGTTACGGCCGCGCTGCAGCGCCAGGCCGTGCCTTATCTGCAGCGGCTGACCGACCTGGCCGCCCAGCAGGCCCGGCGCTGGCAGCCTGCGCTGTCGTTGGCAGGCGTGCAGGCCGAGGGCCAGGTGTGCAGCCTGCGCAGCGCAGTGCCGGGCGGCTGATGGGTCGAAACGGGCCTTCGCCGTGCTCGCTACGATCGCAGGGTATGTCTCACCTTCGATGCCCATGAACACTACTTTTTGGCGCCTGGCCGTGGTCGGCGCTGGCCCGGTGGGCCTGGCGCTGGCGCTGCACGCTGCGCGCCAACTGCCCCACGCGCACATCACCGTGTTTGACAGCCGGCCGCACGATCAGGACGTGTCGACCGACCCGCGCACGCTGGCCCTGTCACTGGGCAGTGTGCAGTTTCTGCAGCGGCTGCAAGCCTGGCCGGCAGCGGCTGCGCAGCCGATCCTGCAGGTGCATGTGTCGCAGGCGCCACCCACGCTGGCCACGCCGCTGGCCGCCTTGCTGGGCGAGCCCGAACTGTGGCTGCGTGCGCAAGAACTGGGTGTGCCGCAGCTGGGCGCCGTGCTGTCCTACGGCGCGCTGCTGGCGCCGCTGCAGGCTGCCTGGCTGCAACTGGCGCAGCAGCAACCCGAACGCCTGCACACCCGCTTGGGCACGCCGGTATCGAACATCAAAAACGGCCCCGAAGGTGTGGAGCTGGACTGCGGCATTGCCGAGCGTTTTGACGCCGCCGTGGTGGCCGAAGGGGGGGTGTTCGGGCAGCAGCACAGCCCGGCGACGCCGAGGCAACGCGCCGCGCTGGTGGCCGACTACGGCCAGACCGCCTGGGTGGGCACGCTGCAGCTGCAGCCGCCTGCAGGCGCGCCCGCCGGCCAGGCATTTGAACGTTTTACGCGCCACGGCCCGGTGGCTTTGTTGCCTTTGCCAGGCGGGGCCGATGGAGTGGCACGCGCGGCCTTGGTCTGGTGTGTGGGCAGCGCTGACGACCCCGTGCGGGGCCTCACCGACCCGCAGCGCCTGGCCGTGTTGCGCACGCTGGTGCCGCCGCAGGCTGGTCAACTGCTGGGCATCAGCCCGCTGAAAGACTTCGCGCTGGGGCTGAACGCCGAGCGCACCCTGGTGCAGGGCCGCGTCGTGTGCATCGGCAACGCTGCGCAAACGCTGCACCCGGTGGCCGGCCAAGGCCTCAACCTGGGACTGCGTGACGCACACGAACTGGTGGCCGCCTTGCGGCGTGCCGACGACCGCAGCGGCGACCTGGACGCCGCGCTGCGCAGCGCCAACTGGGCGCGCGCTGCCGACCGCTGGGCCACCATCGCCACCACCGACTTTCTGGCGCGCAGCTTCACCTGGAAACTGCCCGGTGCCGCCACCGCGCGCGGTGTGGGCCTGGCCGCGCTGCAGGCCGCACCGTGGTTGCAGCGGGCGCTGGCGCGGCGCATGATGTTTGGCAGCCGCTGACGGGTTTGGGTTTGCACCGCAGGGCCAAAACCAACAACAACGGGGGGTGGCCATGGGCCGTAGATTTTGGATCTCGGAGTGGACCTCTAAGTGGGTGACCTTGGCAGCCGTGGCCGGCTTGCTGGCGCTGTTTGTCGCGCCCACGCAGGCGCAAAACGAAACGCAGGGCACGCTGACCCACTACACCATCACCATCCAGCAACAGCTGGCGGGGCAGTTGGTGCTGCGAAGCGACGGCAAAGGTGCGTTCAGCAGCGACTACAGCTACCGCGACAACGGCAGGGGCCCCGATGTGCTGGAGCAGTACACCGTCGATGCCAACGGCGTGGTGCAGGCTTACAAGGTGAACGGCAAATCGACCTTCGGCGCTGAGATCAAAGAGAGCTTTCAGCGCAGCCAAGACCGCGTGTCATGGCAGTCGACCGTTGACCGCGGCGAGCGCGCTGCGCCGCCCGAAGCCATGTACCTGCCGGTGGAGTACAGCCCTGCCTGGTTTGCCTGGCTCGTGCGTTCGGTCTGGAAACAAGCCGCTCATGCCGCACCAGCGCTGCCCGATGGCCGTTTTACGGTGCAGCGCATCGACAGCGTGGCCATACGCTCAACGGGCACTGGCACAGGCACCGGCACCGAGTTTCAGGTCGGTCTGTACGCGCTCATCGGCGCAGACCTGACGCCGGCTTACGTCTGGCTGCGAGAAGGTGAGCAGCAGCCCTTGTTTGGCATGGTGTTTCCCGGCTGGTCACTGGTTGAGCGGGGTTATGAGGCCCAAGCAGCGAGCTTGCTGGAACGCCAGTTGCGGGCCCAAAACGAACGACTGCAGAGCCTGGCGGTACAGCTGGCGCGGCCACTGCCGGGTTTGACAGTCATACGCCGCGTACGCTGGTTCGACGCCGCTGCCGCTCGCATGCGCGGTCCGTCTGATGTGGTGCTGTTTGGCGGCCGCGTCAGCGCCGTACTGCCTGCGGGCACCGGCCCGGGCTCTGCAGACCAGACCATAGACGGCACGGGCAAAACGCTGCTGCCCGGCTTGTTTGACATGCACGCCCATATTTTTTCCGACCAAGGCTTGTTGCACCTGGCTGCGGGCGTGACCACTGTGCGCGACATGGGCAATGTCAACGTCGAACTGACGGCGCTCAAAAGCCGGTTTGACGCCGGCACTGAACTGGGGCCGCGTGTGGTGCCCGCTGGCTTCATAGAAGGCAAGAGCCCGTTTTCGTCTGGCTTTGGCATCCTGGCTGCAACGCTGGAAGAGGCCAAGCAGGCTGTTGATTGGTATGCGGTGCGGGGCTACCGCCAGGTCAAGCTCTACAACTCCATCAAACCCGACTGGGTGAAGCCGCTGGCCACCTACGCGCACCAGCGCGGTCTGCGTGTGGCCGGCCATGTGCCGGCTTTCATGCGCGCCGAGCAAGCCGTGCAAGGCGGTTATGACGAGATCAACCACATCAACCAGGTGATGTTGAACTTTTTCGTCAAGCCGCAGCACGACACACGCACGCTGTTGCGCTTCACGCTGGTGGGCGACGAGGCCGCCAAGGTCAGGCTGGACGGTCCACGGGTACAGGCCTTCCTGCGCTTGCTGCGCCAGCGCGGCACCGTCATTGACCCCACGCTGGTCACCTTTGAAGCCATGTTCAACCAGCGCAGTGGCCAGGCCAACCCCAGCTTGTTGACCGTGGCCGAGCACCTGCCTGTTTCGGTGCGGCGCGCCGTGTTGTCCAATTCGATGGATGTGAACGAGAGCAACGCAGTGCGCTACCGCGACGCCTACGCCAACATGCTGGCGTTGGTGGGCCAGATGCACAAGGCCGGCGTGCCGCTGTTGGTAGGCACCGATGACTTTGCTGGCTTTGCACTGCACCGCGAACTGGAGTTGTATGTGAAGGCAGGCATACCCGCTGCCGAGGTGCTGCGCATCGCCACCCACCACGCGGCCCGGTACGCCAGTGTGCTGCACGATTCAGGCACCATCGAACGCGGCAAGCGGGCCGACCTGGTGCTGGTCGACGGCGACCCCACGCAGCGCATCACAGACATTCGACGTGTCAGCCTGGTCATCAAAGGGGGGCTGGCGCTGGCGCCCGATGCCATTTTTGAAGCCCTGGGGATCAAACCGTTTGTGCCTGCATCCCCGGTCGTGAAGGCCACGGCGCCAGTATCCCGCTGAACCCCGCTGAACCCTGCAGGCACGGGGAACAGCAGCGGTGACTGTCGCGCCGGCAGCGCGCCAGCCGCAACAAGTCCAACGCGAAGTAACGCTGTTCGCAGCGCGTGGCACCGCAGCGGCTGCCCGCGCCGCAAGAATCTCCGGGGGCCCTACAACTTGCGGTGCCGCAGCGCCGGCAACTGCGTGCGCACCTGGTGGATGCGCTCGCGCGAGACATCGGCGACGACCACACCTTCGCCTTCAGGCAGCACGCTGATCACTTCACCCCAGGGCCCGACCACCATGCTGTGGCCCCAGGTGCGGCGGCCGTTTTCGTGCGTGCCGCCTTGTGCCGAAGCCACCACATAACACTGGTTTTCAACGGCACGGGCGCGCAACAGCAATTCCCAGTGCGCCTGGCCGGTGGTGTGGGTGAAGGCAGCCGGCACACACAAGATGTCACACGGCGGCTTCATCAGCGCGCGGTACAGCTCGGGGAAACGCAGGTCGTAACAGATGCTCAGGCCCACGCGCAGGGTTTCTTCAGGGCCAGCGGCTGTTGAGCAGTTGGCGTCAAAGGCCACCGGCTGGGTACCGGCTTGCAGCGTCTGGCCTTCGTCGTACCGCTCTTTGCCGTTGTCAAAGCCAAACAGATGCACCTTGTCGTAGTGCGTGGCTGCGGCGCCATCGGGCGCAAACACGCAACAGCGGTTCAGCGCTTGCGGTGCCTTTTCACTGGGGCTTACCCCAGCGCCGGGGTTGACGCTGATGGGCAAAGTGCCACCCACCAGCCAGACGCCGTTTGCACGCGCGGTATCAGACAGAAAGCGCTGTATCGGTCCGTTGCCGGCGGCTTCGGCCAACGCCAGCTTGTCGGTGTCGCGCCGGCCCATCAGGCAGAAGTATTCGGGCAACACCACCAGCTGCGCCCCAGCGGCAGCGGCCTGCGCCACCAGACGTGCAGCGGCG
>JANNMQ010000629.1:0-2155 GCA_031398045.1 Rubrivivax sp. | reverse complement strand
GTCGGGCGCACGCTGGGCCTGGCGGTGATCGTCATCGCCGTGGTGGTGGTGGGCACCATCCTGCTCATCTCCGAGGTCCGCAACACCGCCGATGTGGTGCACGCGCTGTTGCTGGGTGTGTCACTGGCGGTGGCTGCGGTGCCCGAGGGCTTGCCCGCCATCCTGGCGGTCGTGCTGGCACTCGGCGTGCAGCGCATGGCCAAGCACCACGCCATCGTCAAGAACCTGTCGTCGGTGGAGACGCTGGGTTCGGCGTCGGTCATCTGCTCGGACAAGACCGGGACCTTGACTCGCTCCGAGATGACCATCGAGCGCGTGATGACGGCTTCGGGCGACGCGCGCATCAGCGGCGTGGGGTACGCACCCGAAGGACAGGTCCACTCGGTTGCGCAGGCCGGCCACAGCGGTGGCCAGCCGGCTGAACTGGCGGCCGGGCCGCTGCGTGACGAGACCATCGTGGTGCTCAGCGGCGGCAGCCTGGCTGGCAATGCCGATCTGCGCCAGACCGAGGGTGGCGGGTGGCAGATCCACGGCGACCCGACCGAAGCCGCGTTCCTGGTGGCCGAGCGCAAGCTGGGGGTGACCGAACGGCGCGAGCGGCGCTTCGAGCGCGTCGCAGAGATCCCGTTCACGTCAGAGCGCAAGCTGATGACGACGATCGAACGCGACCACGACCATGCGCATGAACCCGAGCAGGCGCTGGTGGTCATCACCAAGGGCGCGCCCGACGTCCTGCTGGGACGTTGCACCCGCGTGCGCGTGGGCATGGAGGTCGTCGCGCTGGACGCGGCGCTGCGGGCGCGGCTGCTGGCCGACGTCGATACCCTCAGCGACGCCGCCCTGCGCACGCTGGCGGTGGCTTACCGGCCGCTCTCACAGGCTGAAACGGGCGCAGACCCGGCGTCTGCAGAGGCCCTGGAACGCGACCTGATCTTCGTCGGCACCGTCGGCATGATCGACCCGCCGCGCGAAGAGGCGGCAGTGGCCATCCGTGAGGCGCGCCGGGCCGGCATCCGGGTGGTGAGGATCACCGGCGACCACCCGAAGACGGCGGCGCGCATTGCGGCTGACCTGGGCATCGTCGATGCAAATTCGCTCGCGCTCACGGGCGCCGAAATCGATGCGCTGGACGAGACCGCCTTCGCCGACGCCGTGCGCAAGACCTCGGTCTATGCCCGGGTGGCGCCGGCGCACAAGCTGCGCATCGTCGATGCGCTGCAGGCCGACGGCAACGTCGTGGCCATGACAGGAGACGGCGTCAACGACGCGCCGGCGCTGAAGGCCGCCGATATCGGCATCGCGATGGGCGTCACCGGCACCGAAGTGACGAAGGAAGCGGCCAAGATGATCCTGGCCGACGACAACTTCGCCACCATCGTGCAAGCCGTGCGCGAGGGGCGCGCCATCCTGGACAACATCCGCAAGTTCCTGCGCTACCTGCTGTCGTCCAACATGGGTGAGGTACTGACGGTGTTTCTGGGCGTGGTGGGGGCCGGTGTGATCGGGTTGAAGCAGACCGAAGGCGGCGGCGCCGTGGTGTTGCCGCTGCTCGCCACCCAACTGCTGTGGATCAACCTCATCACCGACTCAGGCCCCGCGCTCGCGATGGGCGTGGACCCCCCCACCGACGACCTGATGGCCCGCAAGCCGCGGCATGTGAATGACCGGCTGATCGACTCCCGCATGTGGTCCAGTGTCATCCAGACCGGTGTGGTGATCGCGCTGGTGAGCTTGCTGACGATGGACCTCTACCTGCCTGGCGGGCTGATCGCCGGCACCGGCGACCTGACGACGGCCCGCACGGCAGGCTTCACGGTGCTTGTGTTCACGAGTCTGTTCACCTGCTTCACCGCGCGCTCGGACAGCACCACCGCGTTCGCCCATCTGTTCGCCAACCCCTGGCTTTGGGGCGCCGTCGCACTCTCGCTGCTGCTGCAGGTGGCCGTTGTCCACGTCCCGTTCCTCAACATCGCTTTCGGCACGGCGCCGCTGTCGTTTGACCAGTGGCTGGTCTGCGCGGCCATGGCCAGCGTGGTGTTGATCTACAGCGAACTGCAAAAGGTGATCAGGCGTCGCTGGGGAGGATGAGGCGTGCTGTTCAACCTCTTGGTGGACATCGCCAAGCTGAGCCTGTTCATCGGCTGCGCCCATGCGC
>JANNMQ010000588.1:0-1510 GCA_031398045.1 Rubrivivax sp. | reverse complement strand
GTTGAGATGCAGGCCGAGGCGGCACGCGAAGACGACAGCGCCGTGATCAAGATTTTTCCGGGTTCGCGTTGTCTAGGAAGTTGCCCAAGAGGGCTGGGGGTTAGGCTGCTGGTACTTTCTGTCGCTATTTATTTGATAGCTCCTTACGCACGTCTCTATTGGCCTAGAGGCTTATTTGTCCATTAAAATGTTCTCGAAATCCTTTTCGGGCAGTTTCAACGGCTAACGGCTAACAGCTAACAGCTATCCGACCTGCAGCAATTGAGCACTGACTTCCTCAAGCGCGTTGGCCAGGGTAAGACGCTGCAAGCCAAGCGCCAAAGCTTCGGCATGCAGCACGCCGGTAAACGCCGCGCTGACCGCCACAATGCCCTGCAGGTCCAGCACCAGCTCCTGCGGTATCCAGCGCGGTGCCCTGCCAGTGGCCAGCGTGCGGCTTGAATCCACGGGAAGCCCGCTCATCAGAATTTTGGCCTGATGGCGTGCCTCTAGCCGCTCGGAACCCAGCAGCCGCAGCACCGGCATCGTCACGACTTCCTGCCCAGCCTGGGCCTGCATCAAAGCGTAGGTCTCACTCCACGTCTGCCTCTGTGTGCGCAGGCGGCCAGTCAGGCTGTCCGCGTCCCCGCCCAGAAGGCGAAGCACCTCGCAGGCGGGTGTGCCGGTTTGGGGCTTCAAAATGATGCGTTCGGCCAGACGCCGGTTGATCGACGGCAAGGAAAGGCCGTCGGTCGCCGCCCACAGTACATCTGCCGCACACTGATTCAAATGCGTCAAAACGCCGCGTTCATGACCCAAAGCCCATTGCGTCGGTACATGGGCGTCCACTTCAGCGCGAGCGCGGTCAGGCGGCACGCCGATGGCGAGCAGGTTTTGCAGCAGGGCCGGCCCAAAGTGTTTGTGCAGTGTTGCCACCGGCGCAGCATGCAGCGCCAGGGCATAGCGCGTAGTTGCGCTCACGGCCACCACCAGCTTGGCCGGACGGCAATGCACCAGCGCCAGCGACCAGGGGCCGAGAGCGCTGGCAGATGCACTCAGATCAACAGCGAGTTTGGCCGGCAGCTTGAGGGAGCGGGCCAGTTCGCGGGTGACGTGCAGAGTGACCATAGGTACAGGGGCGGCACCCGGCCGATCAGCTCGCCGCAGCCTGAAATTGCCGCGCGTTCAAGCTACCGCGCCAGTCCCCGTCAAAGACCAGATCGCACACCACGGATTGCGCCTGCCCCACCAGTTCCAGGCCACCTATGGGAGTCAGCGACTCGTCTGCGAAAGCATCCGTCAGGCGCCGCAGCAGCAGCTCTTTGTAAGCCGTGTCGGTGGAGCCCGCCAGATGCAGCCCTTTGGTTTCAAGCACCACCAGCTTCTGAACGCCTTTCTCGGTCAGGCGGGCAAACACAAAGTCTGGGTAAACCTTGTTGCGCTTCCAGCCTTGCAAACCATATTGCGACCTGGCCACGTTGCGATGCCACCATTTCAGCGCTGCCTGACCGTCAAGATAAACGGCCACATC
>JANNMQ010000544.1:0-4013 GCA_031398045.1 Rubrivivax sp. | reverse complement strand
GCCCGTTTGCTGCGCCCGTTTGCTAATAAGACAGACTTGAAAGCCCCATGAAGCTGCGCTGGAAAATCCTGTTTGCTCCCGCTGTAAACGTGGCACTGATGGTGCTGATGGTCGTTTTTGCAGCGCTGATGACCGGCCGCCTGAAGTCCGGCGTGGCCGAATTCCACGAAGGCGCGCTGAAGAGTTATGAAGCGTCGCTGACGGCCTCGTCAGAGCTGAACGCCGCGCATGGTCTGGCCTACCGCACCTTGGCCTGGAGTGTGAACCTCAGCAAAGAAGATCTGGCCGTGGCGCGCAAAAAGGTGGCGGCCGAGGTGGCTGTGGTGGCGAGCAAGCTGGGTGTGCCACTGGACAAGCCCTTGGCCGGCAACGCGCTGCAGGTTGAACTGTTGCGCTACGCCAAGAGCCTGGACCGGGCCATCGAACTGTCAGCCATTGACGTGACCGACGGTGTGGGGCAGATGCGCGACGCCGACAAGCTGGCACTGTCCATCGGCCGCGAGGTCGAAAACCGGGTAAAGCAAGCCAATGAATCGGCTGCTGCACTGCTGGCAGCGGCAGAAAAAACCTACCAGCTGGTGTTGACGGTGCTGTTGGTGGGGACGGTGGTCGCCATCGCGCTGGCGACCCTTCTGGCACTGGCCATCAGCCGCTCGGTGCTGGCTGGTCTGGGCCAAGTGAATGCGGCCGCCGCGCGGCTGGCGCAGGGCGACCTGAGCCAGGACATCCAGCGCAGCAGCAATGACGAAATTGGCGACATGTTGGATTCCATGGGCCAGGCGGTGGGCAGTTTTCGCAACACCTTGCGCCTGGTGCAGGAGTCTTCAGATTCCATCAGCTTGGCATCGGGTGAAGTGGCCGTGGGCAACAACGACCTGAGCCAACGCACTGAACTTCAAGCCGGCAACCTGCAGCAAACCGCGTCGTCGATGGAACAGCTGGCCGGCACCGTGCGCCACAGCGCCGACAACGCACGCCAGGCCAGCGAACTGGCTGAAGGTGCTTCGCAAGTGGCGGCGCGGGGCGGCGCCGTGGTGGGCCAGGTGGTCAGTACGATGGAGCTGATCCAGACCAGCAGCCGCAAGATTGGCGACATCATCGGTGTCATCGACAGCATTGCTTTTCAGACCAACATACTGGCGCTGAATGCAGCGGTGGAAGCTGCCCGCGCGGGCGAGCAGGGGCGCGGTTTTGCAGTGGTGGCGGCTGAAGTGCGCAGCCTGGCGCAGCGCAGCGCGGCGGCGGCGCGAGAAATCAAGGTGCTGGTGGGCGACTCGGTGGAGAAAGTGGCCAGTGGCTCGCGCCTGGTGGCCGACGCCGGCAGCACCATGAGCGACATCGTGGCCCAGGTGGACCGCGTGAAGCTGCTGATTGGCGAGATTGCCACCGCAGCCAGTGAACAAAGCCAGGGCCTGAATGTGGTGAACGGCTCAGTAAGCCAGCTGGAACAGATGACACAACAGAACGCCGCGCTGGTGGAACAAAGCGCGGCTGCTGCCGACAGCCTGAAAGAACAGGCCCAACGCCTGACCGACGCGGTGGCGGTGTTCAGGCTGGAAAACCGCGCGGCTTGACGGGCTGGACTTTGGGCCTCGGTGACCCTGGCCTGTCAGACCCTGCTTTTGCGCCAAGCCACCAGACCCACCGCACCCAGGCCAAACAGTGCCCACACAGCCGGCTCCGGGATCGGACTGCTGGTGAGGAAAGAGTCCACCGGCACATCGATGACCCAGTTGCCGCCGGCGCCGCTGATCTGGTCCCCCTGCAGCGAAAAGCGCTGTTCGACCCAGTTCGTACCCCCCGAGGTGTAAACGAACGGGAAGCTGCCGATGATGATGCCCCAGGTGGCCGCGCCATTGGTCAGGGCCATCGGCACGAAGGAGATCGATCCACCAGGCCCGAGCGTGGGGTAATTGGTGGCGTAGGTCTGCACACCGCCGAAGGTATTGCCATAGGTGCCGCCGCTGGGCGGCAGCGAAAAGCCAATCAACTGCGTGGCGGTGTACAAGGTGCCAGTGCCCCAGAACGGGTCGAGCGGCCGGCGGATGATCCAGTTCACCAGCGGCCCCGACACAGCGCCCGGTGGCACGTTCACGATCACCTGACCGGTGACCGTGAAGTGGGTGACGAAGTTGTTGATCGTCAGGTTGTTGGTCACCGTGCCCATTGAAGAAGTGGGCGGCAGCAAGAAAAACGCATTGCCCGGCGGGCCCGCAACAAACTGCGCATGGGCGCTGCCGGCCAGAGCGGCCAGTCCGATCAGCCGTGCAACGGGGCGGCTCACTGGTGTACCTTCGTGCTGCGCACTGCGGTATTCGCCTTTCGGGCGGCCGGGCAGGCTCATGGTGCAACCCCGGCAGCCTTGCCTTCCGCATCAGCCCTGGCGCGCCGCTGCCGCGCCAGCAGCACCACGAGCCCCGCACCCAGCAGCAGCGCGCTGGCCGGTTCGGGCACCGCCACCAGGAAAGAGTCCACCGGCACATCAACCACCCAGTTGCCGGTGGGGCCATTGATGTTGCCGTCCAGGAAGAAGCTCTGCCTGAGCACGTAGGTGGTCGATGCACCCGTGAAGAGCCCGAAGGTGGGGCTGGTGTTCGACAGCGACAGCCAAGTGGCTGCGCCGTTGACCAGGCTGATCTGGATCACCGACTGCGAACCAGCTACCAGCGTGCCGGGCACCGCCGTGTCGGTAACGTAGGTGGTCACCACGCCAGCGGTGGTGATGGCCGGGCCTGGTGGCAGCGAGAAGCCGTCGAGCACGGTAGTGGTCTGGAAGGTGGGGTTCGAAACGCCTGATGAGATGGGGCGGTCGATGTTCCAGCCGGCCAGCGTGCCGGCGGCCGGGCCGGTGATGTTCACGGTGTAGGTGCCGGTGGCCGTGAAGCCGGTGGCGGTGGACGTCAGCACCAGGGCGTTGGTGCCTGTGCCCATGGCGCTGGAAGGCCCGGTGATGAAGGCCGCCGGGCCACTGAACTGGGCCTGGGCGGTGCCCAACAGGGTGGTGGCTGCCGTCAGCAGCAGCAGGTGCAGAACACGGAGTTGGTGTTTCATGGCGGTCTCCAGGTGGGGTCGTTGAGGCGCGGAGTTGACGCGCGACTCACTCTGTTCGTGGCTGGCGGCGCTGTCAATCCCTACAGCCGATGTCGCGCAGCCGCCAGCTGCGGTCGCACTCAGGGCTTGGACCTCGGCAGGATGGCGTAGAAGTACACCCACTCGTAGGTGAGGCAGACGAACGGGTAACCGCCAAAGACCGCTGCCAGTTGCAGCGCATCACTCAGCGAGCGCGGCGGCGACGCCACGGCGGCGACCAGCGTGTAGAGCAGCAGCGCGGTGTAGACGGCAAGGGCCAGGTAGGTGGCGCCCGAGGCCAGGCCCGCTGCCAATGGGTGCAGCGGGTGCAACCAGCGGGTGCGGGCCAGCAGGTCGCGCGGAAGCTGGTAAAGCCTGAACAACGACAGCGCGAGCAAGACTGGGAAGAAGAGCAGCGCGACGGCGGTGATCATGCGGCGCAGGTTTGAATGAGAGCGGGCTGCACACGCTCGCGACATCGCCCACATGCAGCGGCCACATGGCGCCGGGGCCCGGCCATCGATGGTGCGCAGTTCAGCCACGCCCACACGGTTGAGCGTGAAACCGCCCAATCATGGCGCAAGTTGTTTGCATGGCGGCCGGCCGGTAGTCGCTGTCAGCCCGGCCGACAGCGGAAAAAGGCGTGGGAGTGCGGTTGGCTTGTTCATCTGCTGCTGCTGCCAAGGCCACGGCCCTTGCAAGCACATGGCAGCGCCGCGGCACCGTCACAAGCCCGAATCAGATACCGTGCGGCCATGGTGCGTCGTGACGCTGAGGAAGAACTGGATCCCAAAGGGGGAGGTTCGACCCTGGCTTGCTGCGCCACTCCCACGGGTGAGAGTCCCGTCCCGGTAGGCGTCGGTGCGCCGGGTAGCAGGCCCCAGGTAGTGGAGGGAGACTTCCGTGCCCGAGCGGGGCGTCAAAAGCCCGTGAGGCGGCGCAAG
>JANNMQ010000503.1:0-1542 GCA_031398045.1 Rubrivivax sp. | reverse complement strand
CCGCATGTGGCCGGCCCGCTGAAGAGCTGCCCACCACCAGGTCGGTTTGCCCCGTCTCTTGCCACAACAGCACATCCAGCGCCGTCAACAACACCATGTACAAAGTGGCCTTGTGCGCCGCGGCCAGTTGCTTGAGCGCTTGGCGCAGCGGGGGGCCTAACACGCGGATTTCACGGCCGCCCAGCCAGCCCGCCACCGCGCGCCGCGGATGGTCGCTGGGCAGGCGCAAAGCAGGGGGTGCGCCTTCCAGCACGCGCGCCCAGTGGCGCTTCGCGGCGTCAAATTCACCCGCTTCCAGGCGACGACCTTGCCACAGCGCGTAGTCCAGATAACGCAGCGGGGGCCCGGGCGGGAGCGCAGGCAGGGGCGCAGGAGGGGCCAGCAACAGTGCAGGCTGCTTCAAGCAGGTTTCGTACATGCTCAGCAGATCATGCACCAGCCGCTCGGTGGACTGGGCATCGGTCATTGCGTGGTGGACGATCAGCACCAGCCAGCGGGCCGCGCCGGCATCGGACAACAGCAGCCAGCGCGCTACTGGCCCGCTGTGCAGATTCAAGGGCTGCTGCACCAGCTGTGCCACCGTGGCCGCCAGGCCACCTGCGGCCACCGCGAACGCCTCGATGGGCGAGGCGCCGGCTGGCTCAACCCACTGCCACAGCTGGCCACCGCGTTGCTGCAGCCGGGTGCGCAGGCAGCCGTGGCGGGCCATCACCTGGTCGACAGCCCACTGCAGAGCCGTGAGGTCGAGTGCAGACCCGAAGTCGATGACCTCGGAGGTGTTGAACAGCGGCCAGCCGCGCAGCGCGTGTGAGCCTTGCCAGAAGGTCTGTTGTTCGATGGACGCCAGCACGGGTTCGGCCTCGGCCTGGCCCGAGGCCACCAGCGGTGCAGGCGAGGAGCCCACGGGGGTTGCCGCGCCGCTGGCCAGGCGCTGCAGTGCCGCGTCCACACACAGCGCCTGGGCGCGCACCGTGGTGGCCTCGAACAACATCTCTGGCGCCACCTGCACCTGCAACTGGCAGCGAATGGCCAGGTCGATCTGCATCAGGCCCAGCGAATCGCCGCCGAGCTCAAAGTAGTCATCGTCGACGTCGAACGTGCTGCAGCCCAGCACCTGGGCCCAGATCTGCTTCAGCTGAGCCTGGCTGGAAGAATCTGCAACCGCAGCGGCAGGCGCAGCGTTGGCGAAATCCGTTGTGGCAGCCATGGTCGCAGCCGTTGAAGCAGCAGGCGTCAGCGCACGGCCCGCACGCTGCGGTGCAGGCAGCGCCCGCCGGTCGACCTTGCCGTTGCTGGTCAAAGGCAGACTGGTCAGCACCCTACACACGCTGGGTAACATGTGACTGGGCAGGCTGCGTGCCATGTGTTCACGAAGTTCGGCCGCTGCGGGCGCTGCACCTTCGCTGGGCAACACGTAGGCCACCAGCAGCTTGTGGCCCGGTAGGTCTTCGCGCAGCATCGCCACCGCCTGGCGCACCTGCGGGTGTGTTTCCAGCACGGCTTCAATCTCGCCCAGCTCGATGCGAAAGCCGTTCAGCTTGA
>JANNMQ010000444.1:0-5889 GCA_031398045.1 Rubrivivax sp. | reverse complement strand
GCGGGTCATGAAGGCTTCGGCGCGCAGGTAGGTGCTTTCGCGTTCAAAACGCTGAAAGGCCAGCGCCACCGTGGCGAGCACGGCCACGGCGGTGGCCAGACCGGTGAGAAACACCGTCAGCGCCAGGCGCAGGCGCACGCTCATACGGTGGGGCCTGGTCTCAGACTCTCAGGGCGCATCGCGCATCTTGTAGCCGGCGCCGCGCACGGTGAGGATGTAGCGCGGGTTCATCGGGTCGGCCTCCAGCTTGCTGCGCAGGCGGTTGATGTGGGTGGTGACGGTGTGCTCGTAGCCGTCGTGGGTGTAGCCCCACACCGCGTCCAGCAACTGCGCACGTGAAAATACCTGGCCGGGGTGGCGCGCAAAGTGCAACAGCAGCTCAAATTCCAGCGCCGTGAATTCCAGCGCGCGGCCGGCCAGGCGCACCTCGCGGCGCACCGGCTGAATCTCCAGTTCGCCGTTGCGCACCGCTTGCGCCGCCGCCGGGGCCGGTGCAGCCTGCGCGGCGCGCAGCAGTTCGGCACGGCGCAGCAGCGCCTTCACACGCGCCAGCAATTCAGCCATCGAAAACGGCTTCGTCAGGTAGTCGTCGGCGCCCAGTTCCAGGCCCAGCACGCGGTCAAGTTCGGTGCTCTTGGCGGTCAGCATCAAGATCGGCGTGGCATGGCCTTTGGCGCGCAGCGCCTTGCACACTTCCAGCCCGTCCAGGGCCGGCATCATCAAATCCAGCAGCAGCAGGTCGGCGGGCTGTTCAGTCTGCGCAGCCACGGCAGCTGCGCCGTCGGCGACGGCGCGCACGTGGTAGCCGCTGGTCTGCAGGTTCAGCACGATGAGGTCGCGAATGTCGGCCTGGTCTTCGGCCACAAGGATGTGCGGGGGCATGGCGGGGTGTCGCGCGGCTGCGACGGGTTCTTACGGCCGGTTGGTGGGCCTTGCGGCGGCCGACCGGGCGCGTTTTGACCGCAATGTGATCTGTTTGTGATGTTTGGTGATCAAGCCGCGAGGTGCGCTGCGCACAGTGTAGCCATCGATCCAGCCTGCACTGCCAGCTTGCTCTAGCACCTGCATCCACCACCCACATCCACCACCGCTTCAAAGCCGTACACACCACCATGAACCTTGCTCATCACGTCCTGCCGTTGGCTTTCAACCCGGCCCTGCTCGCGACGTTGCCGCCACCGGCCGCGCCGGGCTGGCCTGAACTGGCGCCGCACCGCGCCCGCCTGGTACAGTTTGCGCGCCGCCGCCTGTTGGACCCCAGCCTGGCCGAAGACCTGGTGCATGACGTGTTTGAAGCCGTCATCACCGGTCGTGCACAGTTTGGTGGCAAAAGCAGCCTGAGCACTTGGCTGGTGGGCGTGCTGAAACACAAGATCGTGGACCTGGTGCGCCAGCGCAGCGGCCATGTCAGCCTGGACGCTGGCGACGATGGTGATGACGACGAAGGCGCCGGCCTGCGTGCCGAGTTGGTGTGCCTGCAGCCCGGCCCGGCCGAGGTGGCCGAACAGCGCCAGCTGCTGCGCCACACCTTGCGCCAGATTGCCGGGCTGCCCGACAACCTGAAGCGTGTGGTGGAACTGCGGGTGCTGCAAGACGACAGCACCGAAGCGGTGTGCCAGGCGTTGAACATCAGCGAGCAAAACCTGTTTGTTCGCCTGCACCGTGCGCGCAAGGTGCTGGCCGACGCGGCGTGATGTGCGCTGTGGTCAGTTAGCTGGAAGGCGGCCCCAGGCCAATGGGTGCCGGCGCCTGCATCAAGATGCGGCGAAACAGCGGTTTGTAGTCGTTGGGGGCTTGTTCACCCGGGCTGGCCAATGTCAGCGGGTCGCGGCCGGCTTCAAAGATGGCGTCCAGCTTCGCCCAGTCGTCGGCGCCCAGGCTGCGCTGTGCAGCGGGCATCACTTCGCGTTCTTCCACCGCCATATGTTCCAGGTACTGGCGCGTGTAGTGCTGCACGGCCTGTTCAAAGATGTCGCGACGTGGCTCGCCCAACACCTCGAAGGCCAGCAGTGCATGTTGCAGGTCGCGGATGCTCTTTTCGCTGCGCGCGTGGTCATGGTCCAGGCGGTCCAGCACCGGCTGCAGGCTGGGGCAGCGCAGACGCACCAGCGGGAACAGGTATTCGGTTTCGCGCCGGTGGTGCTGCTGCTCTGGAAACTCGTCCACATAAAACAGCATCGCGCGCAGCACGCTGAAGTCGGGCAGATGGCCTTCGCGGCGCGCCATCTGCAGCATCAGGCCCATGGACCGCAGCATCGCGGCCAAGGCTTGGTGTTCGTCTTGAAGGATGGTCAGGGTGAGCGGGCGCATGGGCTGCAGCATGGCAGGCGGCGGGCCGCGGTGGTTTGACACACCTCAAGTCCTGCGACGGTTCACGTGCCCGTTGGGACTGCAGGCAGGATGTAATGACTGGCGCCCTAGAATTCCAGCTGCCGATTCGCTCCCACCTCCACCTCGGTGTCTGGCTTCGCCAGCCTGCCGGTTTTCCCCTCACCCACCCTCATGCCCACCCCCGACACCTCCTTGATGGCCAATGCCATCCGCGCCCTGGCCATGGACGCCGTGCAGCAAGCCAATTCTGGCCATCCTGGCGCGCCCATGGGCATGGCCGAGATGGCGGTGGCGCTGTGGGGCCGCCACCTTAAACACAACCCGGCCGACCCGCACTGGCCCGACCGCGACCGTTTTGTGCTGAGCAACGGCCACGCCAGCATGCTGGTCTACGCGCTGCTGCACCTCACTGGCTACGACCTGGCGATGAGTGAGTTGCGCAACTTTCGCCAGCTGCACAGCAAAACGCCCGGCCACCCCGAAGTCGACATGACACCGGGTGTTGAAACCACCACCGGCCCGTTGGGCCAGGGCCTGACCAACGCGGTGGGCATGGCGCTGGCTGAAAAACTGCTCGCGGCCGAGTTCAACCAACCGGGCCACACCCTGGTGGACCACCACACCTACTGTTTCCTGGGTGACGGCTGCCTGATGGAAGGCATCAGCCACGAAGCGGTGGCACTGGCAGGCGCGTGGAAGCTGAACAAGCTGGTGGCGCTGTACGACGACAACGGCATCAGCATCGACGGCAAGGTGCAGCCCTGGTTTATCGACAACGTGGCACAACGTTTTGCGGCCTGCGGCTGGAACGTGATCGGCCCGCTGGACGGTCAGGATGTGGACGCCGTGGACGCTGCGCTGGTGCGGGCCAAAGCCAGCGCCTCCACTTCGACGCAGCCGACGGTCATCATCTGCCGCACCACCATCGGCAAAGGTTCACCCAACCGCGGCGGCACCGCCAAGGCGCACGGTGAAGCCCTGGGTGCTGAAGAGATCAAGCTCACACGCGAAGCGCTGGGCTGGGCTTGTGAACCTTTTGTGATCCCCGAGGCCGCTTACAGCACTTGGGACGCCAAGGCCGCCGGCGCCCAGGCACAAGCCCGTTGGGCCGGCCAAAGGGACGCCTATGCGGCCTTGCACCCCGAACTTGCCGCTGAATTCAACCGCCGCATGGCCGGTGAATTGCCCGCCAACTTTGCGCAAACGGCGGTGGACGCTGTGCTGGCTGCGCACACCAAGGCCGAAACCGTGGCCAGCCGCAAGGCCAGCCAGCTGGCGCTGGAAGTGTTTACCAAAAACCTGCCCGAACTGCTGGGCGGCAGCGCCGACCTCACCGGCAGCAACCTGACCAACACCGCGTCTACACCAGCTTTGCGCTTTGACGACGCTGGCACGCCGAATGGTGGCCGCCACATCAACTATGGTGTGCGCGAATTTGGCATGGCCGCCATCATGAACGGCATGGCGCTGCACGGTGGCTACATCCCTTACGGCGGCACCTTTCTCACCTTCAGCGACTACAGCCGCAACGCCATCCGCATGGCTGCGCTGATGAAAAAGCGCGTCATTCATGTGTTCACACACGACAGCATCGGCCTCGGTGACGATGGGCCTACCCACCAAAGTGTGGAGCATGCAGCAGCGCTGCGATTGATCCCCAACCTGGACGTCTGGCGCCCAGCCGACAGCGCTGAAACCGCGGTCGCCTGGACGATGGCCATCGGCAACCGCACACGTCCCAGCGCGCTGCTGCTGAGCCGCCAGAACCTGCCCTATTTGCCCAAGGCGGGCTTGGACGAGATCAGCAAAGGCGCCTACGTGTTGGCCGAGCCGGCCGAGGTGGGGCTGAAAAAGAAGGCGCAGGCGGTGATCATTGCCACCGGCAGCGAGGTGCAGCTGGCGCTGCATGCGCAGGCTGCGCTGGCCGCACGCAAGATAGCGGTGCGCGTGGTCAGCATGCCCAGCACCACGGTGTTCGACCGCCAGAGCGTCAAGTACAAGTCTGGCGTGTTGCCCGCAGGGGTGCCGCGCATCGCCATCGAAGCCGGCGTCACGGATGGCTGGTGGAAGTACGGCTGCGCCGCGGTGGTTGGCATCGACAGCTACGGCGAAAGCGCCCCGGCACCGGCCCTCTTCAAGCACTTCCACCTGACGGCGCAGAACCTGGCCGACACGGTGCGCAAGGTGCTCAAGGGCTGAGCATGACGGGCCGGTTTGCCGGGCTGGCAGCAGGCGGCGTGCTGGGTGGCGCGCTGTGTGTAGCGCTGTGGGGCGTGATAGTGCCGGCGGCGCTGGCGCAGGCGCCCGACGTGCAGCTGGCGCCGTCGCGCGCGGTTGAATGCATGACCCCGCCGCTGGCCCGGCGCGGCGAGCCCGAGTACCCGTTTGCGCCGTGGAAGCGCGGCGAAGGGGGGCGGGTGCTGGTGGACCTGGTGTTCGGCGGCGCCGATCTGGCTCCTGAGGTGGTGGTGATCGAAAACCAAGGGGACGCCGCAATGGTGCGCGCCGTCAAGGACCACGTGGCAACCTTCCGCGTACCTTGTGCCGACACCGCCGAGTGGCCCGTTCGCCTGCGCCACGACTACGTCTTCACGCCCGACCAGCGCAAGGTGTTGGGGGCGGCGCCCGCCGACGCGGCCGACGCCGGCCGGCGCCGCCTGCTCAAGTGCATGGCCGCCAACGACGGCAGCAAGTCCCCGGAGTACCCGATCTGGGCACGCCGACAGGAAGCCCAGGGCAACGTGCTGGCCAGGCTGCGTTTCACGGCACCCGATTTGCCGCCGCAGGTCAGCGTCTACGCGTCGAGCCGCGGAACGAAACTGCTGGCCGAGGATGCCGTTTTGCCGTGGGCTGGCAAGCTGCGCCTGCCCTGCATGGAGGGTGCTGCCGTCGATTCGATCGTCACCTTCGTCTTCCGCATGGAAAACGCCGTCTTCGGTTTTAAGAGCATCAGCTTCCTGCAGTTCCTGCGCCTGGCCAAGAACCTGGAACAGCCGGGCGCGGTTTTCGACACCCAGCCCATGGGCTGCCCCTTCGACGTGCGGCTGAACTACCTGCAACCGCACTTCCCGAACCGCCTGTACCAGTTCGGCGGGGTCGAACCCGCGCGTCAGCCGCTGCTGGACTGGCTGTCCACGCTGGAACTCAACCTGAAGCCCGCCCAGCAAGACGCCGTGCTCGGCGACAACGTGACCCTCACCGTTCCCTGCGTCAAACTCAACCTCACCCCCAAGGAGAAAACCTCATGACCATCAAAGTCGGCATCAACGGCTTCGGCCGCATCGGACGCATGGTGTTCCGTGCCGCCGTGCAGAACTTTCCCGGCATCGAAATCGTCGGCATCAACGACCTGCTGGAACCCGACTACCTGGCCTACATGCTGAAGTACGACAGCGTGCACGGCCGCTTCAAGGGCGACATCGCTGTCGACGGCCACACCCTGGTGGTGAACGGCAAGCGCATCCGCCTGACCGCTGAAAAAGACCCCGCCGCGCTGAAGTGGGGTGACGTGGGTGCCGACATCGTGATCGAAGCCACCGGTTTGTTCCTGACCAAAGA
>JANNMQ010000441.1:0-1984 GCA_031398045.1 Rubrivivax sp. | reverse complement strand
GTTCGCATCGCCATCATTACGTAATAGCCGGGATCGCCGTCCTCGCTTTCGATTACTACGTCACCCGAACGGAAGAGCGTACGGTTTTCTTTTTCGATTTCGATGGTGGTGCTGGCCTGATAAAGCGATTGATGTCGCCAGCCGGCCGCAAGACGACGCCCGCGCCCTGCCCGTAGCGCGCCGGCTGGTGCTCGACATCACCGGCATCTGCATCGCCGCGCGGCACGAGCCTTACGCGCTGGCGGCCATCAACTCGATTGATCAGCCCGGGCCGTGCACCGTGATCGGCTCTGCACTGACGCTGGGCGCAGAAGGCGCGGCCTTCGTCAACGGCACCGCCGCCCATGGCGAAGACTTCGACGACACCTACGAGGGCGGCCCCGTGCATGCGGGCGCCGTGGTGGTGCCGGCGGTGCTGGCGGCCGCGCAACGCCACGGCGCCAGCGGTGCCGACCTGCTGCGTGGCGTGGCTCTGGGCGTCGAAATCACCTGCCGCCTGTGCGCCGTGGCGCCGATGAAGGTGCACAAGGCCGGCTTCCACCCCACCGCCATCTTCGGCGTGATGGGCGCGGTGGCGGGCGTCGGCGCCATGCTGCGCTTGTCCGAATCGCAGTTGGTCGACGCCTTCGGCATCGCCGGCAGCCTGGCCGGCGGCATCATCGAATACCTGGCCGAAGGCGCGTGGACGAAACGCCTGCACCCAGGCTGGGCGGCGCAGTCGGGCTACCGCGCAGTGCGCCTGGCGCAGGGCGGCTTCAAGGGCCCGCGCACGGTGTTCGAGGGCCAGCACGGCTTCTTCCACGGCTTCGCCAACACCAGCGACGGCGACTTCGGGGCCCTGTTGCAGGGCTTCGGCACCGACTGGGTCTGGCCCACCATTGCTTTCAAGCCCTATGCCTGCGGCACCATGGCCCACCCCTACATCGACTGCGCGCGCGCGCTGCGCCAGGCGGGTGTGGTGCCCGCGGACATCGTGAGCATCGAGTGCGACACCGCCGAAGGCATCGTGCACCGGCTGTGGGAACCGTTGGCCAACAAGGCCGCGCCACCCAATGCCTACGCGGCCAAGTTCAGCATTCCCTACGCCATTGCGGTGGCGCTGCTGCGCGACAACGCCGGCCTGTCGGAGTACACCGACGTGTTGGCGCAAGACCCAGCGCTGCGCACGCTGGCGGGCAAGGTGCACTACCGCATCGACCCTGACAACCCTTACCGAAACAATTCACCGGCCACCTGCGTGTGACGATGAAGGACGGCGCCGTGCACGAACCCCACCAGGCCTTCTTCAAGGGCGGCGCCGCCAACCCGCTGAGCGACGACGACATGCTCTTCAAGTTCCACGCCAACTGTGCCCACGGCGGCCTGCCGCGCGCCCAGGCCGAGGCGCTGGCCACCACGCTGCAGGGCATCTTCGACCGGTCGTGCATCGACGGCGACACGCTCACGCCATGAACACGTCCGTGCTGAATGCGCCCGTGGCGCTGGTCACCGGGGGCGGCCGCAACATCGGCCGTGAAATCTCGCTGGGCCTGGCACGCGCCGGCTTTGCGGTCGCGGTGAACGTGCGCACCTCGGCCGCCGAGGGCCAGGGGGTGGTCGACGAGATCACGTCGGCGGGCGGCCAGGCCCTGCTGTGCCTGGCCGACGTTACAAAGCAGGCGGATGTGGACGCGATGGTGCGGGCCGTCACCGCGCGCTTCGGCCGCCTGGACGTGCTGGTGAACAACGCCGCCGTCCGCCGCGAAGCCGATCTCGCGTCGCTGTCGGCCAACGACTGGCACGACACCCTGGCCGTGGTACTGGACGGCGCCTTCTTCTGCAGCCAGGCCGCGCTGCCCTGGCTGAAGGCGTCGCCGGCCGCCTCGATCGTCAACATCGGCGGCCTCACGGCACACACGGGCGCCGCTGACCGGCTGCACGTGGTGACCGCCAAGGCCGGGCTGGTGGGCTTGACGCGCGCCCTGGCGCACGACCTGGCCGCCGA
>JANNMQ010000433.1:0-12787 GCA_031398045.1 Rubrivivax sp. | reverse complement strand
GTCGTCGGTGCGCTCAGCGTCACGTTGAAGACGAGGTTGACGCCTTCAGTCACCTTGTCGTCGCCGGGGCCCGGTTCACCAGGCTCCACCGTGCTGACGGTGGGCGGTGGCGGGGCGCCGTCGTCGTCGACGATGGAGCCGGTGGCCGTCACCCGGCCCGCGCCCTCGCCGATGCTCAGCGGCACGGTTTCGTCGCCATCCACCAGCGTGTCTTGCACGGTGGCCACGGTGACCGTGAAAGCGGCCACGCCCGCGGGCACGGTGATGCTGCCGTCGGCGTTCAGCGTCACACCGTCGCTGAACACGGGTGCGCCGATGTCGCCGCTGCCCGCACTGCCGCCGCCCACCGTGAAGGCGTAGGTGGCTGGCGTGGTGGTGGTCGCGCTCAGCGTGACGGCATACACAAGGTTGCTGCCCTCGGGCGTGGCGTCGTCGGCCAGGCCTGGACTGCCGGGCTCGATGCTGGTGACGGTGGGTTTGCCACCGTCGTCGTCGATGATGGAGCCCACGGCAGACACGCCACCTACGGCCAGTGGCACCGTTTCATTGGCTTCCACCAGCGTGTCCTGGGTGGTGGGCACCGTGATCGTGAAGCTGCCCACGCCCGTGGGAACGGTGATGCTGCCGTCGGGGTTCAGCACCACGCCGTCACTGAACACAGGCGCGCCGATGTCGCTGCTGCCAGCCGTGCCGCCGCCCAGGTTGAAGGTGTAGACCGCGGGCGCTGTGGTGGTGGCACTCAGGCTGACGGTGTAGACCAGGTTGCTGCCTTCCGGCGCGGTGTCGTCACCCAACCCGGGCGCACCGGGTTCCACGGTGGTGACGGTGGGCGGGCTGTCGTCGTCAACAATGGTGCCCAGGGCCGACACACCACCCACCTGCAGCGGCACACTTTCGTCGTTTTCCACCAGCGTGTCTTGCGTGGTGGGCACGGTGATGGTGAAACTGGTCACCCCCGCTGGCACGGTGATGTTGCCGTCGGGGTTGCGCGTCACGCCGTCGCTGAAGACGGGGGCGCCAATGTCGCTGCTGTCAGCGCCGCCACCGCCCAGTTCAAAGGGGTAGCGGGCCTCGGCAGTGGTGGCGCGGCTCAAGCTCACCGTGTAGACCAGACGGTCACCTTCGGGCGTGTTGTCATCGGCCGCACCCGGGTTGCCCGGCTCCACGCTCACCACCGTGGGCGGGCGGGCGCCATCGTCGTCCACGATGGTGCCGGTGGCGGCCACACCGCCCACGCTGAGCGGCAGCGTTTCGTCACTTTCCACCAGCGTGTCCTGCACCGTGGGCATGGTGATGCTGAAGCTGCTGACACCCGCCGGCACGTTCAGGGTGCCGTCGGTGTTCAGACCCACGCCGTTGCTGAAGCTGAGTGTGCCCAGGTCGGCTTCTTCGGCCGTACCGCCACCAAAAGCAAACACGTACGAGGCCGGCGCGTCGGTGGCGCGGCTGAGCGTGACGGTGTAGACGAGGTCGCTGCCCTCGGGTGTTCTGTCGTCGGCCCCACCGGGGCTGCCGGGCTCCACGCTGACCACCACCGGGCGGCTGCCGTCATCGTCGATGATGGTGCCGGTGGCCGCCACGCCGCCTACCGTCAGCGGCAGCAACTCATCGGTTTCAACCTCGCTGTCTTGGGTGGTGGGCACCTGCACCGTGAAGCTGCTGACGCCCACCGGCACCCGCAGCGTGCCGTCTGCGTTCAACGTCACGCCGTCGCTGAAAACCGGCGTGCCGATGTCCATGGCGCTGGCGCTGCCGCCACCCAGTTCAAACGGGTAGTCCGCAGTTGTGTTGGTGGCTGCACTCAGCGTCACGGTGTACACGAGGTTGGCGCCTTCGGGCACGGCGTCGTCAGCCAGGCCCGGGTTGCCGGGTTCGACGCTGACCACCACCGGTGCACCGCTGTCGTCGTCGATGATGGCGCCGGTGGCCTGCACGCCACCCACGGTCAGCGGCACGGTTTCGTTGTTCTCGACTTCGGTGTCCTGCGTGGTCGGCACGCTGACACTGAAGCTGCTGACACCGGCTGGCACGGTGATGGTGCCATCGATGTTCAGCGTCACACCGTCGCTGAAGACGGGAACTCCGAAGTCGCCGTCTGCAGCCGTGCCGCCACCGATGCCGAAGGTGTAGGTGGCAGCCGCTACGGTGGCGCTGCTCAGGCTGACGGCATAGGTGAGCACCGTGCCTTCGGGTGTGGCGTCGTCACCCAGGCCCAAGCGGCCGGGTTCGACGCCGGTCACCGTGGGTTTGACGCTGTCGTCGTCGATGATGGTGCCGCTGGAGACCACACCACCCAGATCCAGCGGCACGGTTTCATCGGCCTCGGCATCACTGTCTTGCGCGGTGGGCACGGTGATGGTGAAGGCGATGATGCCCGCCGGCACGGTGATGGTGCCGTCGTCATTCAGCGTCACACCGCCTGTGAAGCTGGGTGGTCCGAAGTCTTCAGCACCCGCCGTGCCGCCACCCAGTGCGTAGGGGTAGACGGTGGGCTCGGTGGTGGGGCCGCTGAGCGTAACCGTGAAGGCCAGCGGGGTGCCTTCGGTGGCGGTGTCCTCCATCAGGCCTGGTGGCCCGGGCTGGATGTTGCTGACGGTGGGTGCGCTGCCGTCGTTGTCGACGATGGTGCCCATGCCTGTGACGCCACCCACATTCACCGGCAGTCGTTCCAGCGCTTCCACCACGCTGTCGTCCACCGTGGGCACGGTGATGGTGAAACTGCTCACGCCGGCCGGTACCGTCAAGCTGCCGTCGCTGTTCAGCACCACGCCTTCAGTGAAGACGGGGGTGCCGTGGTCGTTGGCACTGGCGCTGTTGCTGTCGTTGCTACCGCCCAAAGTGAACGGGTACAGCGTGGCATTGGCCGCAGGCTGGCTCAGGCTCACGGTGTAGTCCAGATCGTTGCCTTCAAGCACGGCGTCGCCACTGACGCCGGGTGGGCCGGGTTCAACCGACACGATGCGGGGCTGGTCGTTGTCGTTGATGAGACCGGTGGCCGACACGCCGTCCAGCGTCAACGTGATGCTTTCCGGGTCTTCAATCAACAGGTCGTCGGTGGTGGGCACCGTGATCACAAAAGCCGCCACCCCGGCCGGTATCGTGAGGCTGCCATCAGCGTTCAGCACGACGCCGTTGTTGAACATCGGCGTGCCCACATCTTTGTCGGTGGCAGTGTTGAAAGCCAACGCAAACGGCAGCGTCTGGTCTTCGGCAGCCGCCGCTTGCAGCTGCACCGGAAACACCAGTGCGGTGCCTTCGGTGGTTTCGTCCCCAGCCAGCGAGCCCAGGTTCAGACGCGCGGTCACGGGTGCGCCCAGCGTGGGGGCCGCAGTTGCCGAGCTGGCGCCGCCGCTTACAGGGCTGAAGCTGGGCAGCACCAGGGGCACCTGGGCGGCTTGCAGCCCCGGTGGTGCCACTTCCACCAGCCGTTCCACCACCGTGGCCGGTGTTAAACCACCGTCACCCGCGCTGGTGCCGGCGGCGGGCAGGAAATTCAAATCACCTTTTTCTATGCCGGCAATGGCACGGTCGACCTCGTTCAGTTCTGCGGGTTTGACATGCGCCACCCGGCTTGCCGCCGGTGCTGCATCGGCCTTCAGGTCTTCGCTGAGCTCGACGATGGCGTTCTGCTCGGTCAGGATCATGTCGCCGCGCACCACCACCTCGTGCATCTTCAATGGGCGAAACTGGCCATTGGCGTCCCGGATGTACGAACGGCCCCAGAGGGCGGAGACCTTGGACGTGATGGTTTGAAAGATGACAGGCATGGGGCTGCTTTCGGGTGAGTCCGGAAAAGAGAAACGGTGCTGATCAGTTGCCCAATAGGCCGTTCGGGCTGAGCTTGTCGAAGCCTTGGCGCCGTGCATGGCGGCCCTTCGACAAGCTCAGGGCGAACGGAGGGTGGTTGGCTAGCCTTGGGTTGCAGAGCATGTGGTTTTCAGCGCTCGCGCAAGGCGTTTTGCTGCACCTTCAGCACCGGCTTCAGCAGATAGGACAGCACCGACTTCTTGCCCGTCAGTACGTCCACTTCGGCCGTCATGCCGGGAATGATGGGCATGCGTTCACCCAGCTGCGCTTTTTTGGTTTGCACACGCACCAGGTAGTAGGCGTTGCCACGCTCGTCGACCACGGTGTCGGGGCTGATGTTTTCAACCACCGCTTCCAGCCCACCGTAGATGGACGAGTCGTAAGCGGTGAACTTCACATTGGCCGCCTGGCCGGGGTGGATGAAAGCGATGTCGCGCGGGTTCACCTTGGCTTCCAGCACCAGCTTGTCGTCCAGCGGCACGATCTCTACCAGGTCCTTGCCGGCCTGCACCACACCACCCACGGTGTTGGCCAGCAGGCGCTGCACGCGGCCGCGCACGGGGCTCTTGATCTGGCTCTTGTCCACCTTGTCGTTCAGCGCCACGGCGCTTTCATTCAGCGCGTTCAGGCGGCCCATGTTTTCGGCCATTTCCTTGCGCGCTTCGTTGCGGAAGGTGAGCTCGGTTTCCTGCAGCTTGCGCTGCGCTTCGCTGATGCTGGCCTGCGCGCGCATGATCTGCGCGCCGGTCTGTTCCAGTTCACCGCGGTAGCGCGACACGTCGCGGTCCAGCTTGATGATGTCCACCTCGCTCACCGCGCCGCTGGCCAGCAGCGGCCGCGTGCGCCCCAGTTCCTGCTGCGCTGAAGCCAGTGCACGTTCGGCGGCCGAGCGGCGGGCGCGCACTTCGCTCAGTTCTTGCTGGCGCTGCGCCAGCTGTTGCTGGCTGATGGCTTGCTGGTTCGCAAGTTCGATCTTGCGGCTGCCGTACAGGCTGCGTTCTTCTTCCAGGATGCGTTGCTCTTCAGCACCGCTGTGTGCCGGTGGCTGGAACTCACTGCCCTCAGCCAGTGCACGCAGCCGGGCCAGCCGGGCCTGCAGCGCAAAACCCTGGGCCGCGTTTTCACGCGCACCCGACGTGGCGCGGGTTTCGTCGATCTTCAGCAGCACCTGGCCGGCTTCCACCACCTGGCCTTCACGCACCATGATGGCCGACACCACACCGCCGTCCAGGCTTTGCACCAGCTGCAGCTGGCGTGAAGAGATGACCTTGGCTTCGCCTTTGGTCACTTCGTCGATCTGCGCAAAGCCAGCCCATAGCAGCAGCACGCACACCACCAGGCCGGCGACGCGGGTGATCCACTGCGCGCGTTGGCGCTGCTGGCGCGAGATCACGTCGTCGGCCGCCAGTTCGAAACTGCGCACGGCCGACGCGCCGCCAGCTGTTGTGCCGGCTGTTCGGGCCGCACCGCCAGCGGCGACTTGGCCGACTGCACCTTTTGCAGGGCTGCTTGCGGGGTCTGCGCTGTCTTTGAAAATCCACCCGCGCAGGCGTTGCGTCAGGGTTCGGGGGCCTTTGGACAGGACTGCCGTGGCCATGGCGCTGGAATTGGTGTTCATGCCGCCCTCGCAATGCGCCCGTGGGCCAGCGCTTCCATGATGCGGTCGCGTGGGCCGTCGGCCACCACCTTGCCGCCGTCGATGACGATCACCCGGTTCACCATCGCCAGCATCGAGGTGCGGTGCGTCACCAGCACCACGGTCTTGTTGGCCGCGAAGGCGCCGATGCGTTGTGTGACCTGCGCTTCGGTTGAAAAGTCCATCGCGCTGGTGGGTTCGTCCAGCAGCAGGATGGGCGCGTTGTGCAGCACCGCGCGCGCCAGGCCCACACACTGGCGCTGGCCACCTGACAGCGAGTCGCCACGTTCACCCACCGGCATGTCAAAACCGCGCGGGTGGCGGCTGACGAAGTCGCTCATGCAGGCCACTTCGGCAGCGTCGCGCACCGCGTTGTCGTCGGCGAATGGCAGGCCGAAAGCGATGTTCTCGCGCAGCGTGCCGAAAAACAGCGTCACGTCCTGCGACACATAGGCCTGGTTGCGCCGCACGTCGGCCGGGTCCAGCTGGCGCAGGTCGGTGCCGTCCACCAGCACCGCGCCTTCGGTGGGCTGGTACAGGCCCATCATCAAGCGCTGGATGGTCGACTTGCCTGAACCCACTCTGCCGATCAAGGCCACCCGTTCGCCCGCTTTGATTTTGATGTTCAGGTTGTCCAGCACCTTGTCTTCGCGGCCCGGGTAGCTGAAGCTGACGCTGCGCAGTTCGATGTCGCCCTGCATCTGCGGGCGCTGCAAGAAGCTGCGTCCGGCGGGGCGCTCTTGCGGTTGCGCCATCAGCTGGTTCAGGCTTTCCAGGCTGGTGCGCACACCCTGGTACTGCATCAGCAAGCCCACCACCTGGCCAGCGGGGGCCAGCGCGCGGCCGGCCAGGGTGCTGCAGGCAATCAACGCGCCCATCGTCAACAGGCGTTCGTTGATCAGGTAGACGCCGATGACGATGATGGCCACCGTCACTGCTTGTGTGACGACGCCGGTGCTGCTGGTGGCCAGCGTGGACAGCGAACGCATGCGGATGTTGGCTGTGCTCAGGAACGCATTTGTGCGCTCCCACTTCGCCTGCACGCTCGCTTCAGCGCCTTGGCTCTTGATGGTTTCGATGCCGTGCAGGCTTTCCACCAGCGTGGCGTTGCGGGTGGCGCTGGCGCGGTGCGTGGTCTGCGCCAGTTCCTGCAGCCTTTTTTGGAGCAACCAACCGAGGCTCAGGATGATCACCCCGGCCACCACCACGGGCAGCGCCAGCCACGGTGATATCCAGGCCATCACGACCAGGAACAGCAGCGCAAAAGGCAGGTCGATCAGTGTTGTCACGGTGCTGCCGGCGATGAAGTCGCGCACCTGTTCAAAGCCGCGCAGGTTCTGCGCAAAGCTGCCCACCGAACTGGGCCGGTGTTCCAGCCGCATGCCCAGCACACGTTCCATCAGCTGCGCTGAAAGCTGCACGTCGATGCGTGCGCTGGCTTCGTCGACAAAGCGGCTGCGCAACAGCCGCAGGCCCAGGTCGGCCACCAGCACCAGCACCACGCCGATGGCCAGCGCCCACAGTGTTTCCACCGCGTGGTTCGGCACCACGCGGTCGTAGACGTTCATCGAGAACATCGGGAAGGCCAGCGCAAACAGGTTGATCAGCAAGGCGGCCAGCAGCACGTCGCGGTAGACGCCGCGCTGTTCCAGCACCACGCCCCAGAACCAGTGGCGCGACAGCGGGTGGCCCGCGCTGGCGTGTTCATCACGGCCGGTGGCCTGGGCTTCAGCGGCATCGGCCTGGTTGCCGGTGCGCGCGTCAAAACGGAAATGCGGGCGCACAAACAGCGCCACGCCGGTGTAGCGCGCCGTCAGGTCGGCCGTGCGCACGGTGACGGTGCCCTGGCCGGTTTCCGGCAGCAGCACGCGCACTTCACCGCGGCGCTGCGAGACCGCCGTCAGCACGCAGGCGCGGTTGTCTTTCAGAATCAGGATCACTGGCAGCGTGGCCGGGTCGATGGCCTGCAGCGCCACTCGCTGCACCTTGGCGGCCATGCCGGCGCGCGCAGCGGCACGCTCGGCCAGTTCCAGACCCAGCGGTGCACCGTCCAGCGGCAGTGCAGCCGACAGCGACGCGCGCGATGCCGACACGCCGTGCAGCCTGCAGGTTTCGATCAGGCAGTCGAGCAGCGGGTCGGGCGCGATGAGGTCTTCACGCAGCGTGGCGCTGGCTTGTGCTGGGGCCGGCGGTGCGGCTGGTGCTGGGGCCGGCGGTGCGGCTTGTGCAGCCCCTGCAGCTTGCGTGGCCGCGGGTTTGACACTGGCGGCTGGCGCAACAGCAGCGCCAGGCCGGACAGCAGTTGGGGTACTCAAGGGACGGGCTCCGTCAATGCAGGCGCGGGGGGGTGTTGCTCCCTCTCCCTGCCAGGGAGTGGGAGCAAGCACCAGTCAGTTGTCACAGCCTGCGTTCGCGCACGATGCGCCACTGGCCCCCCACCCGTTGCCAGGTCTGCGCCATGTTGTGCACCTCGATGCCGTTGTCGGTGGTCATGCTCTGCAAGAAGCGCGACTCCACCTGGCCCGAAGGCAGGTCTTTCACCGACACGTCTTCAATCTCCATGTCCAGCTCGCCCTTGCCGGCCAACTGGCGTTTTTGCAGCAGAGCCCAAGCCGCAGGGCTGGCGGCGCTGCCCTTGTAGCCCGGGGCATAGAAATTGGCCAGGCTGGCAGCGTCGCGGCTGCGCCAGCTGCGGGCCCAGCTCTGGACGCGGCTGGTCACCGCGCTGGCCCCGCCTGCAGCGGCGCCGCGCTCTTCAGCAAGGCGTTCAGTGCGTGCGCGCTCTGCCCGTTCCTGTGCTGACAGCAGCTCTGTGTTGCCGCCTGCCGCCGCCATGCCCGGCCCTGCGGCCGGGAAGTTCAGCGCTGCATAACCGGGCGCCGCGGCCACCGCTGAAACGGCTGCAGCGGGTGCGGCAGCGGTGCCGGGCAGGCTTGTGTCGGCGCCGCTGCGCAGCGGTGTGATGTCTACCGCGGCGGCAGGGCAGCGGCCGGCGGCGTCGCCACCGGCGCTCCAGTTGGTGCCGTCGACGGGCAGGGTCTCGCGGGCAATGCCCAGCTGCACATTCAGCTGCGTGCCAGCTGCCAGCGTGCGGGCGTAGGCAATGGCACGGTCGTAAACGGCGTTGGTCAGCGAGCGGCGGGCGGTGTAGGCCTCATTTTCGGCGTTCAGCAGGTCCAGCAGGCTGCGCTGGCCGATGTCGAACTGCTGGCGGTAAGCGTCGCGTGCACGCTCGATAGCGGCTGAATTGCGTCCCAATGTGGTGAGCTGTGTGGTCAGCTTGTTGGTGTCGTTGTAGGCCACCAGGGCGGTTTGGCGCACGTCACGGCAGGCCCTGTCGCGCAGGTCCATGGCCTGCTTCACACCCGCTTGCTGTTCACGCACCCGCGCGCTGTCGGCGCCGCCGTTGTAGAGGTTCCAGTTCAGCAGCAGTTCCACCGAGGCGTCGGTCTTGCGGCCCTCAATGCCAGCCAGGTTGCGGCCACCGGCCACGCTGGCGCGTGCACTCAGCTGCGGGTGCAGGGCAGACCTGGAAGCGGCTTCACTGGCGCGCGCTGCGCGCACACCTTCAATGCCGGCAGCAATGGCCGCGCTGCGCGACAGCGCCTGCTGCACCGCGTCTTCTTTGCTGGCCGGCAGGCCCGACTTCAGCAGCTCTACCGAGCCCATGTCGGCGGCCGGCATGTCACCCACCACACGCTGGTAACGCGCCGCCACATCGTGCAGGTTGGACAGTTCGGTGTCGCGGTTGGCTTCGGCCAGCGCCAGGCGCGCACGCGCCTGGTCCAGATCCACACCGCGGCCCACGCCGGCTTTCACGCGTGACTCCAGCTTGGTGGCCGCCTGCTGGTGCTGCAGCAGGTTGTCTTCGGCCAGCGCCACCAGTTTGCGCAAGCGTTGTACGTCGTAGACGGCACGCGTGGCTTCCAGCGCGGTCTGTTCAGAAGCTTCCACCAGGTCGAACCAGCGCCCCATGCGGTCATGGCTGGCGCGGGTGACCTGGTCGCGCGTGGCCAGGCCGTCCCACAGCACCTGCGTCAGCGTCAGGCCGGCGCCGCCGCGGTTGATCTTCTGCAAGTCGGTGACACCACGGTTTTTTGAGCTGTCCTGGCCGACATCGGCGTTCAGATCCAGACGCGGTTTGTAACCGGCTGCCGCCACCGTTTGGGCCTCGATCTTGCCCAGGTAGGCGTTCAGGCGTGAGGTCACGTCGGGGCTGCTTTGCAGCGCCCGCTTGGCTGCCGCGCGGGTGGCTTCCAGCGACTGCGCCTGCGCGGGCAGGCAGGCCCAGGTGGCCACCAGGGCGGCGGCGATGGCGATCCAACGGGGTGTGTGGCGCTGTGCTGAATGGTGCATGAGGTTCTCCGTAAGCAATCGGGCTGCAGCGGCAAGCTGCTGGATGCAAACCCGCCCACGCCGGGACCCTTGCAGGCCACGGTCGACAAGAAGGGCTATCGGCCTGCCCGCGCCGGGCTTGAAGCAGGCCCAGCTGGTGCTGCTTGATGTGTGACCAAATGCGCGAGGCTGCTGCTGGCCCTGCCATTTCAGGTGTAACAACGCTGACGTAGCATCGCGCCGTGTTGCACACGCTGACGGGCCGCTGCGGCCTGGTCCCTCTTAGGCCTGCCCTCGTGGAAACTTCACCGTGAACCCCGCCGCCTTGCTGCCCCCCAACCATGCCCAGCGCCTGCTGCTGGCTGAAGAGGCCCATGCGCGGCCCTCGGCACAGCTGCCCACACCCTGCCGCGTCACCTACCTGGCGGTGTTGATGGCGGCCGACCAGCGGGCCGCTGAGCAAGCCCACTTGCAGGCCTTGTGTGAAAGCCTGGGGGTGCCGGTGCCAGCGCCCCAGCTCACCCACTGCAGCGTGCCGCTGGCCACCGCTGCGGGTACCTTGCACCTGAAGTGGGAACGCCACGGCGAATTTTCGTCGTGGACCTTTTTTGTCGTGGGTGGACTGGCAGCGGGCGAGCCGGCCGATGCTTTCAGCCAACCGGCTGTGGCCTGGTTGCCGCCGGGCTGGCTGCCGGCGCTGCCCGGCCAGGTGCTGGTGGCGGCCAATGTGTTGCTGCTGCCGGCTGGACCGGTGTTGCCTGATGAAAAGGAACTGGCGGCCTACTTTGGCGAAAACGCGGTGGTGGGCGCCGATGTGGCCGACGCAGCAGGGCTGGCCTACACCGACTTCCAGGTGCAGGCCGACGGTTTTTCGCGCTTCGTGCTGTTCAGCCGGCGGCTGTCGCCACGTCGTGCCGGGCGTGTGGTGCAGCGGCTGTGCGAGATCGAGGCCTACCGCATGATGGCGCTGTTGGCGTTGCCGCTGGCGCGCCAGCAATCACCCGGTATTGCCACCATCGAAAAAGCCCTGGCCCAGTTGACGGACGACATTGCCCTTGAACATGGAAGTAGCCAAGGCAAGGGCGACGCTGACGACGAAAAACTGTTGCATGAACTGACGCGTTTGGCGGCCGAGGTGGAACGGGCCGTGTCGGCCAGCCAGTTTCGTTATGGCGCCTGCCGTGCTTATGCCGACCTGGTGCGCACCCGCATTGCCGAGCTGCGTGAATCACGACTGACGGGGCTGCAGACCCTGGGTGAATTCATGGCGCGGCGCTTTGAGCCCGCGGTGGCCACCTGCCTCACGATGTCCAGCCGCTTGCACGATTTGTCTGAACGTGTGGCGCAGGCCAGCAGCTTGCTAAGCACCCGCGTCAGCATCGCACGCGAAAAACAGAACCAGGTGCTGCTGAAAAGCATGGACCGCCGCGCCAAGACGCAGCTGCGCCTGCAGCAGACGGTGGAAGGGCTGTCGGTGGCCGCCATCGTGTATTACGTGGTGGGCTTGGTGGGTTATGTGGCCAAGGGCGCCAAGGCCGGGGGCCTGACGCTGAACGCCGAACTGGCCATGGGGCTGGCGGTGCCGGTGGTGGCTGCGGTGATGGTGATGGCCTTGCGGCGTGCGCGCAAACGCATCCGCGCCAGCGACGAAGCGCTGCACTGAACAAACCTTGGGGTGCCCCTGCAGGGCGCCGGGCTTGCGGCAAACTCCTGGTTTATGGAAAACACCGCCAGAAACAGAGCAACAACCAGCGCCCGTTCAGGCACAGCGCCCCAGCAAAGCGCGCAGCCGGGCGCAGGGCCGCTGCACGGGCTGCGTGTCATCGAACTGGCCAGCATCGGCCCGGGCCCCATGTGCTGCATGCTGCTGGCCGACCAGGGCGCCGATGTGGTGCGTGTCGACCGCCTGCAACCCAGCGGTTTGGGCCTGGCCCAGGAACGCCGCTTCGACGTCAACGGGCGCGGGCGCCGCTCCGTCGCGCTGGACCTGAAGGCGCCGGCCGGCCGCGACGCGGTGCTGCGCCTGCTCGACACCGCCGACGTGCTGATCGAAGGTTTCAGGCCCGGCGTGACCGAAAGCCTGGGCCTGGGCCCGGCCGACTGCCACGCCCGCAACCCGCGCCTGGTCTACGGCCGCATGACGGGTTTTGGCCAGACCGGCCCGCTGGCGCAAGCCGCCGGCCACGACTTGAACTACATCGCGCTGACGGGTGCGTTGCATGCCATGGGTGCGGCCGGGGGCCCGCCGGTTCCGCCGCTGAATCTGGTGGGCGACTACGGCGGCGGTGCGCTGTACCTGGCTTTTGGCGTCATGGCCGCGCTGTATGAACGCCAAACTTCCGGCCGGGGCCAGGTGGTGGACGCGGCCATGGTGGACGGCGCAGCGTCGCTGTCTTCGGTGTTTTTTGGCCTGCACGCAGCCGGCAATTGGAGCGGCCCACGCGGTGGCAATTTGCTGGACGGCGGCGCCCCTTTCTACAGCGTTTACGAAACCGCCGATGGCCAACACATCAGCCTGGGTCCGCTGGAGCCCAAGTTTTTTGCCACGCTGGCCACAGCACTGAAGCTGGAGCCCCATTTCGTCACGCGCCAATACGACACCCGGCTGTGGCCCGAGATGCGCGCGGCCATTGCCAGTGCCGTGAAGCTGCACACGCGCGCTGAGTGGTGTGTGAAGCTGGAGGGCACCGACGCCTGTTTTGCACCCGTGCTGGCCTTTGATGAAGCGCCGTTGCACCCACATGCGGCGGCGCGGCAGTCCTTCGTCACGGTGGACGGTGTGCAGCAACCGGCTCCCGCGCCACGCTTTGGCCGCACGCCGGCCGCTCACCCCGGGCGAACGCCAGAAGTGGGTGAACACACGCAGGCTGTGTTGCAAGAAGTGGGCTACAGCGCGGCCGAAGTGGCAGCACTGCAGGCGGCGGGGGTGGCGCGATGAATGCGGCTTCAGGACCGACGCCAAGCCCGGCTTCCACCCCGGTTTCAATTTCTGGTTCAAGCCCAAATTAC
>JANNMQ010000425.1:0-2653 GCA_031398045.1 Rubrivivax sp. | reverse complement strand
TGAATGGCGGCTTCAAAGTAGGACTGCGCGCCCCCAGTGCACCAGGCCACGCGCTGCAGCACACGGCCGTCGCCTGGCAACACCAGCGGTTCGCGCAACAACGCATGCCGAGCCTGGCGCGCCAGGGCTTGCACCCGGGCTGCTTCAGCCGGGGCGGCGCCGATAAAACCCAGCGCCTGTTCACCAAAGCGTGCGTCAGCACGCAAGCCCAGGCGCAGGCCCAGCTGCGCGTTGTTGCCCAACTCGGCGTGCGCGTCCAGTGGCAGGTGGTAGGCCAGCAGGTTGGCTTGTGCGCCCATCAGCAAGCGCACCCTTTCGGCCAGCCAACCCGTGAGACGGCCATCGTGACCGCGCCAGAACAGGCCGTGGTGCACCAGCAGCGTGTCAGCACCCCAGGCCAGTGCCTGCTCGATGAAAGCGAGGCTGGCAGTGACGCCCGAGGCGATGCGGCGCACCTCGGCACTGCCCTCAACCTGCAGGCCGTTCGGCCCATAATCTTTAAAGAGATCGGGCTGCAGCAGTTGCTGCAGGCTGTTTTCGATGACTTTGCGGCTGACCATGTGGCATTTTTGCCCGAATCGCGGTTGGCACCGTCGACTGGCTTGCAGTCCGTTTCACAACATCCTCTGACCCCATGTGGCGCAAGACCTGGCTCTTTTTTTCTCAAGCGGTGACGGTGGCGGTGGCAGCCCTTTTTGTGGTGGCCACCTTCCGGCCCGCCTGGCTGGGTGACGATGCCCGCACCGCTGTCAACCTGTGGCCCAAGGCCAGCGTGGTGCAAGCACCTGCAGCCGTGGCGGTGGCGGTAGCTCCAGCGGCAGCTGTAACGGGTGCCGTGCAAGGCAGTTTTGCAGCAGCTGCGCGGCGCGCCGCACCCGCCGTGGTCAGCGTGACGGCCACCAAAATGGCCCGCAACCCGCATGCTGACGACCCGCGCTTCAGGTTCTTTTTTGGCGACCGTGCGCCAGAAACCAGCCCCAACCGTCGCCAGCTGGGCCTGGGCTCGGCCGTTATCGTGGCCGCAGAAGGTTATTTGCTGACCAACCACCATGTGGTGGACGGCGCCACCGAGATTGAAGTGCAACTGGCCGACGGCCGCAGCACCCAAGCCAAGCTGGTGGGCAGCGACCCCGAAACCGACATCGCGGTGCTGAAGATCGACCTCGACCAGCTTCCGGTGCTGGCGCTCGGGGACGTGCGTGCGCTGCAGGTGGGCGACCCGGTGCTGGCCATCGGCAACCCATTCAACGTGGGGCAGACGGTGACGGCCGGCATCGTCAGCGCACTGGACCGCACCCAGGCGGGATCTCAATTCCAGAACTTCATACAAACCGACGCTGCCATCAACCCGGGCAATTCAGGCGGTGCGCTGGTGGATGGCAACGGCTACCTGGTGGGCATCAACACCGCCATCTTCTCGCGCGGAGGTGGCAACCTGGGCATCGGTTTTGCGGTGCCGGTGGACACCGCGCGCCAGGTGATGGAAGCGCTGATCGCCGGCGGCAAGGTGCGGCGCGGATGGATAGGCGTGGAGCCGCGCGACCTGACACCCGAACTGGCTGAAAGCCTTTCATTGCCCACCAAAAGCGGTGTGCTGATCACCGGCGTGCTGCAAAACGGCCCCGCCGCGCAGGGCGGCCTTCGGCCGGGTGATGTGGTGCTGAAGGTGGACAGCAGGGATGTGCGCACCACCAGCGACCTGTATGCGGCCGTGGCGGCGCTACAGCCCGGCAGCACGGCTGTGTTCAGCGTCCAGCGGGGTGCCGACCAGACGCAGGTGAAGGTGCAGGTGGCCGAACGCGCACAGGCCCTGCAGGAACGGAAGTAGAGAGCGTTTTTCACCTTGCTGATGCGGCTCGAAAGGCGGCTTGCACAGTCCGCACCAGTGACGCATGGAGAGTGCCGAGTTTCGGCGACTGCCCAAGGGGTGCCGCTGGTGGCACAGAAAACCACTCGCTCGAATAGGGCAGTTCCAGCGTTTTTCTCAAATCGAACTTGGTGTTGAAGCTCAGGCCAGCCGCTGCATAGGCTGTGGCGTGGCGTTCACGCAGGATGCAAAACTCACCGCCATAAAGGGTACTTGTGCGCTGGCTGGTACCGTAAGCCACACGCACCGTGAACTGCGGCGCATCGTCGTCATAAACCACCAGCACCAAGGCCGGCCTGGGCTTGGGGCGCGGATGGATGTCGTCAGGAAAATGGCACCAAACGATGTCGCCCGCGTCGGGCTCGGCCCACCAGTGCGTGGTGTTCAAGCAGCGTCCACCTCAAACAGGCTGCTGCGGACCGAGCGCTTCTTGGCTTGCGGGGCCCGTTTCTTGACCTGCCTGAATTGCGCGGCTGTCAGCGGGCCGTCGTCGGCTTCGTACTGCGGCAGCAGTTTTACCGCCATTTCGTGCAGCGCCAGGTGGATGGTCTGCGTCTCGTCAACGCCCAACTGCGCCGCCAGGCGCCGCGCGGTGTCACGGCTGACCCCGGTGGCGCTGTCGGCGCCGCGATAGCGAAAGGCAATTTGATCGGTGGCAGTGCGGCTGGTCATCAAGAGCTCCCGTGATTTGATATCTTAAAGATATCCAACACTTGCAGCGCCGTCAAGTCCAATTTAGCTGTCCAGCGTGAGACGCTGCGGGCATCTCCACCCACTTTCAACCCT
>JANNMQ010000397.1:0-17913 GCA_031398045.1 Rubrivivax sp. | reverse complement strand
TTCAGCGCCCGCGTGACCACCGGGTTGCTCAGGTAGGGGTGGATGTCCAGCAACACCACCAGCGCCGGCTCGGTCATGCGGTCCACCTGCTGCAGCGCTTCAGGCAGCTGCTGGGTGTCGGCGGCGTCGGGGTGCTGCTGGGACTTGTCCAGCAGCTGCAGCTTCAGGCCGTGCGCCACACGCAAGCCGCGCGCCGCTGTCCAGGTCCAGACCTCGCGCCGGTCGGCCTTGGACACCGCTTCCAGCAGCGCCATCAGACGCGGTTCTTCATGCGTTTCAACCACCACCAGCGGTGTGCGGGTGGACAGAAGCTGGCGCAGTTGTTCAGTCTGGGCGGCGCTGGGCATGGTGGTGCGTGTTACTCCGGGGTGGTGGGGTCGCCGTCGGCACCACCGTCAGCCAAAGCCTGGCGCGCCAGTTCTTCGTCGCTGAGTGGCGGCGAAGCCTCCAGCGCCGCCAGTTCGGCCAGCATCTCGGGGGTGGCCTGGGCGTGGCCCAGCAGCACATCTTCCAGCGTGGCGTGGGCGGCGGCGCGCTCTTCGTGGTCCACCGGCGATGGGTGCACCGCGGTCGGCTCCAGCGCCGGCAGTTTGGATGCGGCCAGCTCCAGTTGTTCGTCAACCAGCCGGGCCAGGGCGCTGTCTTGGGAGGGCTGTGTCATGGGGTTCTCCGGTTTCTAAACCCTGATGGTCCACCATCGTGCGCACAAACGCCATGGTGCAGTACGCAGACTGCGCAGAAATGCCGCCGCCCCCGCTGTCGAATCCATTGGGCACCGTTCGTCGTCAGGGTAGCGGTGCCGCAGGCCAGGCCCGCCGTTTTGACACCATCCTGACTGTCAGCGCTCGATGGCCCATCAACTGCCGGGGACCAGATGCACGGTGTGGACGGTTTTGTTGCCGCCGCGACGGCGCCCCGAAAGCGCAAACAAGGACGGTTCAGGCCCCCACGCGCTGCCGCACTTTGGCCACGTCACGCACAGCACGCACCTCTATGCATCCGTATTTGGTCCACGGAAAGGTGTGTGCCAAAGCCACCGCTTCAGCCATCGAACCGGCCTCGATCAAATTGAAACCGGCCAGCATTTCCTTGGTCTCGGCAAAGGGCCCATCCAGCACCGTGGCCTGGCCCTGGCGCACACGCACCGACTTTGCGGTGGCGGCGGGTTCCAACTGTTGAAAGCCCAGCAACTGGCCGGCACACTGCAACTCGTCGGCATGTTGCAGGCACTGTTTCATTTCGGCATCGAAGGCTGCTGGTGGCAGTTCGTCGAGCAACGTGGCGTCGGTGTACACAAGCAGCAGGTATTGCATGGCAGCACCAGGTCGGTGGTTGGGGAACGGCACCCAGTATCGCCCAGCACGCGTCAAATGCACACCCGAAACAGCCCCTCACCGGCATTCAGCAACCGCTCAGCAACCGCTCGGCAACCGCACACCAGGCGACCGGGTTCCACCCCCAACCAACAGGAGTTTTTATGCGTGTCCTTGTGATCGTCAAAGCCAGCGCCGACTCTGAGGCCGGCGTCATGCCCAGCGAACAACGGCTTGCCGAGATGGGCCGCTACAACGAAGCGTTGCACAAAGCCGGCATCGTGCTGGCCGGCGAGGGACTGCACCCCACCAGCAAGGCCGTACGGGTGCATTTTTCTGGAGCTACACGCAGCGTCAGCAACGGCCCCTTTGCACCGACGCAGGCGCAGATGGCCGGCTTCTGGCTGTGGCAGGTGCGGTCGATGGACGAAGCCATCGAATGGGTACGCCGCTGCCCCAACCCGCAGCCGCAGGACTGCGAGATCGAAATCCGCCCGGTTTTTGAGGCCGACGACTTCGGCGACGCGCTGACACCCGAGCTGCGTGCACAGGAAGAGCGGCTGCGCGCCGCCATCCATGGCGGGTGACCTGCACCGCACCATCGATGCCGTCTGGCGCATCGAAGCGGCCACCATCATCGGCGCGGTGGCGCGCCTGGTGCGCAACGTGGGCCTGGCCGAAGAACTGGCGCAAGACGCCTTGGTGGCCGCGCTGGAACACTGGCCCAACAGCGGCTTGCCCGACAACCCTGCGGCCTGGCTGATGACCACCGCCAAGAACCGGGCGCTGGACCACCTGCGCCAGCAGGCGTTGCACCTGCGCAAACAGCAAGAGCTGGGCGCCGACGCCGATGCCCGGGGTGACCACGTGGTGCCCGACTTCACAGACGCGCTGGACGCCGCCGCCCACGACCTGGGCGACGACCTGCTGCGGCTGCTGTTCACCGCTTGCCATCCGGTGCTGCCGCCCGAAAGCCGCATGGCGCTGACCCTGCGCTTGCTGGGCGGCTTGAGCACGGCCGAGATTGCGCGCGCTTTTCTGCTGCCCGAGCCCACCATTGCGCAGCGCATCGTGCGCGCCAAACGCAAGCTGGCCGAAGCCCAGGTGCCTTTTGAAGTGCCGCGTGAAGAAGCACTGGCGACGCGCCTCGATTCGGTGTTGGCCGTGATCTACCTGATTTTCAACGAAGGTTATGCGGCCACGGCCGGCGCTGATCTGATGCGCCCGGCGCTGTGTAACGAAGCACTGCGCCTGGGCCGTGTGTTGGTGCAGCAGGCGCCGCTGCAGGCCGAGGTGCATGGCCTGCTGGCGCTGATGGAACTGCAGGCTTCACGCACCCGTGCACGCACCGACGCTGCGGGAGCCCCCATCCTGCTGCTGCAACAGGACCGCAGCCGCTGGGACCCGCTGCTCATCCACCGTGGCCTGGCTTCACTGCAACGCGCCACCGCGCTGCAGCCGGCGCGCAGGCCCTACACGCTGCAGGCCGCCATCGCCGCCTGCCACGCACAAGCCAGGGTCGCGGCCCACACCGACTGGACGCGCATCGAGGCGCTGTATGCCCAGCTGGTGCAGCAGCTGCCAACACCGGTGGTGGCCCTGAACCATGCCGTGGCGGTGGGCATGGCCCAAGGGCCTGCAGCCGCGCTGGCCCTGGTGGACACGCTGGCAGCGGGCCCCCAGCTGCAGCACTACCACCTGCTGCATGCCGTGCGGGGCGATTTGCTGTTCAAGTTGAGCCGCCTGCACGAAGCGCGCAGCGCCTTTGAGCAGGCTGCAGCGATGACGCAGAACCTGCAGGAACAGGGTCTGCTGCTGCAACGCGCAGCGGCCTGCCTGGGGTGACGCAACTTTCAGTGCGCATCAGGCCACCGCCGCAGCTTCTGAAAAATCCAGCAACACCTTCATCGACCGCGTGCGGTCACTGGCCAGCTCAAAAGCCTGGCGCGCCTGGGCCAGCGGGTAAGCACGGGTCACCATGGCCTGCAGGTTCACGCGGCCTTCGTTGATCAGCCGCACCGCCAGCGCAAATTCGGCGTGGAAACGGAACGAGCCGCAGATGCTCAGCTCCTTGGCCACCACCATGTTTTGCGGGATGCTGACATCACCACCCAGACCCAGCTGCACCACGGTGCCGCGCGGGCGCATCACCTCCAGGCCTGCACGCAGCGCCTGTTCATTGCCCGAACATTCCAGCATCACGTCAAACGTGCCTTTGCGGGTGGCGCCATCAGCCGCAAAGCGTTGCACCCAGCCGCGGTCCTGGCTCACATTGATGGTGCTGTGTGCACCCATCGCGCGCGCCACCACCAGGGTTTCGTCGGTGACGTCCACCGCCACGATTTCTGCCGCGCCGTGCACCTGTGCCGCAGCGATGGCCAGGCAACCGATGGGCCCGCAGCCCGACACCAGCACGCGTTTGCCCAACAACGGCCCGGCACGCTGCACGCCGTGCAAGGCCACTGAAAAAGGCTCGGCCAACGCGGCCAGTTGCAGCGGCACGCCGGGCGCCACCTTTTCGCATTGCACGGCGTCGCACACCAGCAGGTTGCGAAAAGCACCTTCCACATGCGGGTCGCGCATGGCGCTGCCGTAAAAGCGCATGTCCAGGCACTGGTTGGGCAGGCCTTCCAGGCAGTAGATGCAGCGGCTGCAAGGCCGGCTGGGGTTGACGGCCACGCGGTCGCCCACCGTCACCGCACTGACATCGGGCGCCGCCGCGGCCACCGTGCCGGCCACATCGTGGCCCAGGATCATAGGCCGCTTGATGCGCACGGTGCCAAAACCGCCGTGATGGAAGTAGTGCAGGTCAGACCCGCAGATGCCGCCATAACCCACCTGCACGAGCACCTGGCCGGATGCCAGTTCACCGGCATCCTGTTCCACCACCTGCAGGTCGTCGGGAGCGTTGATGACAAGGCACATACAGCGCATTCGCATGGTGAAAATGTCTCCGTCAGGTTTTTTGGTGTGATGATTGCAGCCGCAATCATCGCATCCCATTCCACCCCAGCAGGAGCCCCCCGCGTGAAGCTTTTTGACCTGACCGGCCGCACGGCCCTGATCACCGGTTCCAGCAAAGGCATTGGTTATGCGCTGGCCTCCGCACTGGCCAGCGCGGGCGCGCGCGTGGTGCTGAATGCCCGCAACGCCGACGCACTGGCGCTGGCGCGCAACAGCCTGGCTGTGCTGGGTTTTGACGTGCATGCCGTTGCTTTTGACGTCACCGACGCCGACGCGGTGGAAGCTGGCGTCGCGGCGGTGGAAGCCGACATCGGCGCCATCGACATCCTGGTCAACAACGCCGGCATGCAGCACCGTGGGCCGTTTGCAGAATTTCCCATTGACGCCTGGCACAAGATCACCAGCACCAACATCGACAGCGTGTTTTTTGTCGGCCGCGCGGTGGCGCAGCGCATGATCAAACGACGCAGTGGCAAGATCATCAACGTGTGCAGCGTGCAAAGCGAACTGGGCCGCCCCGGCATTGCACCCTACGCCGCCACCAAGGGCGCGGTGAAGATGCTGACCAAGGGCATGGCCATCGACCTGGGCCAACACGGCATCCAGGTTAACGGCCTCGGGCCGGGTTACTTCAAGACCGAACTCACGCAGTCGCTGGTGGCCGACGAGGCTTTCACCGCCTGGCTTTCCAACCGCACGCCGGCCGGGCGCTGGGGTGACGTGCAAGAACTGGGCGGCGCAGCCATCTTCCTGGCGTCAGCGGCTTCCAGCTTCGTCAACGGCCACATCCTGTATGTGGACGGCGGCATCACGGCCAGTCTCTAGGCCTTGTTGCAGCCCTGCTGCTGCGGGCGCCAGCCCGTGCAGCATGCAAGTTAGACCGCGCTTTTGATCTTTGCTTTGTAACTGCGGGCATCAGCGCGCTTGGCGCGGGTGGCGGCCACGCGGTAGGCTTCCTCAGCCTCGGTGCGCATCTGAATGGCGCGCACCAGCGCCGCTTCAAATCGGTCCACGGTGTAGGTGTTCTCGGTGCCGATGTACACATTGCGGCGCAAGGGCTTGTCACCGTAACGCGGGATCAACACCGCCAAACTGCAGTCACGCGTAATGCCCCCGCGGCGCAGCCTGACAACGGGGCCCGATATGCCGGGCGGCAGGTTGTTGCTTTTGTTGGCGCTGGGTGCACGCTGCAGCACCGTGGGCGCCGGTGCTGAAGCGATGCGTTTGAACAACTCTTTGGTGGCCAGCCCCAGCGAAGCCGCAGCGCCACTGCCGTCACTGGTGTGGTCAGAGTACAGCCGGGTGCCCGCGTACCGAAGCTGCCAACCGTGGGTGGCGCGGTGGTCGATGCGTTGGATGCCCTGCGGGACTTCAAAAGTCTCGCCGCTGAAGATCACCACGGTGCGTGTTTTCATGCTGGCCTCTTCTCAATCAAAATTCAAAGTTGATCGCCCCCTTGCTGTCGATGATGAGGGTGTGACATCGGTGTCATCTTGTCCCCAATACCTGATGATAGGTCTTCTGACAGGCCCTGCAGCCACGTGCGGCACCGGCCCAGGCACAGCACCCTTGTTTGCGGGGGCTGCCGGTGCCTGCAGGGGTGAAAAATGCAGGTGGTCGTGACTGCGCGTAACGAGGCAGATCAGGTCAGCGCCGGCGGCGGCAACGGCCCGCTGCGGCGCACCTTGCCGCTGCGGGCCAAAGGGCAACGCTGGCTGACCAGGCCTTTGACTGCGTGGTGGTCGTTGCGTCGGCTGGTATGCAGGCGTCAAGATTCCAGCCAACCGTAGGGGTATCCCCTAGGGTCCGAAAACCGACTTCTAAAATCAACCCTATGCTCAAAGCCGAATTCACTTGTGAGGTGCAGGTGCAGTACCTGCCCGAACAGTCACAACCACCCGAGGGGCCGTTTGCTTTTGCCTACACGGTGGTAATCCGCAACACAGGCTCGGTGACAGCACAACTGGTGGCGCGCCACTGGCGCATCACCAACGCGCATGGCAAAAGTGAAGATGTGCGCGGCTTGGCCGTGGTGGGCCACCAGCCGGTGCTGAAGCCGGGTGAGAGGTTTGAATACACCAGCTGGACGCGCATCGACACGCCCCACGGCCAGATGAGCGGCACATTTTTCTGCATGACCGAAGACGCACGCGCCTTCGACGCTGCGGTGCCCGAATTTCAGCTCGTCTACCCGGGCGTCCTGCATTGATGCGCCGCCCTGCGCCTGCAATGCTTGAGGCGCGTTGATGCCGCAGACCTGGGACCTGAGTGCGCTGATCAATGCCGCCGACGCGCGCGCAGGCCGCGCCGAACGGCAGCTGTGGCTGGTGCGGATGATGGAGTGGCTGCGCCATGAGCCCCGCAACACAGGCACCAGCAAGCCGCTGGACACCGACACGCCCGCCAGCGACGATGCCCCCTCACCCTGGCCGTTGCGGCGGCTGAAGCTGCTGCTCATGCAGCTGGACAAGCAGCCCGCACTGCGGGAACAGGTGCAGGCCATGGCGCGGGCCTTCTGGAGTGACACCGACGCGCCCGCGCTCTACGCCGACCTGGGTTTTGGAGCCCGCCGTTCTTTTGCGGCCGAGCTGCTGGCGCGTCTGCATTTGCGGCTGCTGCCCGGCACACCGGACACCCGCGACCTGGCAGCATTGTTCAGCCTGCTTTTTGAACCCGCCGACCAACACTGGCTGGCCAGGGTGGACCCCGACACCTGGCAGCGACTGGCACAGCTGGTAGGGCCGGGCGACGCGGCAACCCGGGCGCAGATGTTGGACGCCATCACCTGCCTGGTCAGTGCCGTTCAAGCGGCCGGCTACAGCCCTTTGCTGCGCCAACGGATGACGCCCGAGTTGTTGCGCGACGAACCCTTTCGGCAATTGTCCCAAGCCGCTCAAAACGTGCGCGTGGCCGTGCTGGAAGGGCACAGCGAAGAGGCCCTGCGCCATGCGGCCTACCTGCGCGCCCTGCTCGACCATTGCCGGCAGGCCGCACAAAGTGTGCTGCCGCACCTGGAAGCATTTGGCGTCTCGGTGAACATCGTGTTTGACCTCGACCAGGTGGAGGCGCGCTCCCAGCGCATCGAGCTGCTGCTGGGTGCTGTGCTGTCCCCGAACAACAACGCCGAAACCCAGCACCTGCTGCTGGCGCTGGTGGGCACGCTGAAAGAGGCCCAGGGCCTGCGTGCGCTGTTTGCGCGCCACTATTCGCTGCTGGCGCGGCAAGTCACTGAGCGCAGCGCCGAGACGGGTGAGCACTACATCGCCAGCACGCGCGCGCAGTGGCTGCAGATGCTGCGCCGGGCTGCTGGTGGCGGCGCGGTGATTGCCGGCACCACCTTCATGAAATTCTGGTTGGGTGCCCTTGCGGTGTCAGCTTTCTGGGGCGGTGTCGCCGCCAGCTTCAACTACTCCATCAGCTTTGTGCTGATCATGCTGCTGCACTGGACAGTGGCCACCAAACAACCGGCCATGACCGCCCCTGCGCTGGCAGCGGTGCTGCCTGCCGGCCGCAGCGCCAGCGACAGCGAGATTGAAGGTTTTGTTGACCGCGTCGCGCAGCTGATCCGTTCTCAGGCGGCGGCCATCATCGGCAACGTGGCCGCCTGTGCGCCGCTGGTGCTGTTGGTGCAGATGCTGGCCTGGGGAGTCGGCGGCGCACCGCTGGTGGGCGCCCAAGATGGGCAGTACGTGTTGAACAGCCTGACCTTGTGGGGGCCCACGGCACTGTTTGCGGCTTTCACGGGCGTGCTGCTGTTTGCCAGTTCTTTGATTGCCGGTTGGGCTGAAAACTGGTTTGTCTATCACCGGCTGGACAGCGCCATCGCCTGGAACCCGCGCATCGTGCAAAGCCTGGGTGCAGCGCGCGCGCAGCGCTGGGCCCACTGGTGGCGGCACCACGTTTCGGGGCTGGCGGCCAATGTGTCGCTGGGCTTTTTGCTGGGCCTGGCGCCGCCCGTGCTGTCTTTTCTGGGTCTGCCGCTGGACGTGCGGCACGTCACGCTGGCCAGTGGGCAGCTGGCTGCGGCGCTTGGTGCGCTGGGCGTGGGACTGTTGGCCGAGCCGGCCTTCTGGTGGTGCGTGGCCGGTATCGCCGCCACCGGTGCGCTGAACCTGGGTGTCAGTTTTGGCCTGGCCTTTACGGTGGCACTGCGCTCGCGCGGCGTACAGGTGCAGGTGCGTGCCCGCATTGCGCACGCGTTGTGGCGGCGCCTGCGCAGAGCGCCCCTTACCCTGCTGTGGCCGCCCCGGGAGTGATCGGCGCCCCCACCCACCGGCCTTCAACCCGGTTGATGCGGACGCGAGTCGGGCGCTGTTTCAGATGTGGGTGATGCCTGCACTGCGGGCGGCAGCGGCACCGGCGCGCCCGTTTCGGCTGGTGGCGCTTCTTCTGGCGGCGTCAACACCGCCGTGCTGTCGGTGCGGCGCCGGCTTGACATGGTCCACCAGACGATGAAGACAAACAGGGCCAGCGCGAGCAGCGCTTCAAAAATCAATAACCACATGGGTATTTGCGTTGGCGTTCAGGGGTTGGTGTTCAGGGGTAGGTGTTCAGGGGTAAGTGTTCAGGGCTGGAGGCGCCGGGTTGGTGTGCCGCCGTCAAGCGACCAGCATCAAGCGGCCAACATCAAGCGGCCAGCATCACGCGGCCACGGCCCAGTGTGCGGGCTTCAGCCAATGCCCGCTCGGCCCGGTCCAGCGTTTGCGCCACGCTCTCGCCGGCATGATGCTCAGCCAAACCAGCCGACAAGGTGACGCTCAGCGCCTGCTGCCCATGCAAGATACGCAACGCACTGATCCGTTCATGCAGCCTTTCCAGGCCACCGCGGGCCAGCGTGGCTCGTGAATCTGACAGCATCAGCACAAAGTCGTCTTCGGCCCAACGCGACAGCACATCGGCGGCGCGCACCTGCCGCTGCGCTTCATCGGCCACCGCGCGCAGCACAGCGTCGCCCACCGCGTAACCATGCGCTTCGTTGATGGGCTTGAAGTTGTCGATATCCAGCACCGCCAGGCAAAACGTCTGGCCTGAACGGATGCAGCGCTGGTGTTCCTGCTCCATCAGGCTGAGCATGTGACGCTGGTTGATGAGACCGGTTAGCTCGTCGCGTGTGCAATCTTCGCGCAAGCGCAGCAAAGCCTGGGCCAGCTCGGTGCGTTGCTGTTTGGACTGGCGACGCAGCTTGGTGATGCGCACCGACAGCACGGCACCCGCAGCGAGCACGCTGGACAGCATCACGAAGTGGCCAATTTCCACCGCCAGCAGGTACTGGTCGGGTCGGCGACTGACCATCACCGCCATCACGGCCGCAAACAGCAGCACCGTGTAGGCCACCACCGCCATCATTCGGCGCGGCTGCAGTACAGACACACCAAACACCATGACCAGCATCAGCACCGGAAAAACGCCGCCGCGTGCCGGCCCACCCAGGGCGTAAGCCGCAGCGCTGCTGGTAACGGCAAACAGCATCTGCGGTGCGGTCAAGGAAGGGTCGGGCAAGGGGCGCGTCCACCCACAGCGCACGGCGACATAGAAACCCGCCATGGCCAGCACGTTGACCACCGACCACCACACGCCGGGCAGCCAGGACACCACACCCGACCAGACATAAAACTGCATCACCAGCACGCCCACCAGCATCACCAGACTGGCCAACAACGTTTGCGACAAACGCAGGCGCTGCACCTTTTCACGGGTGAGCAGGGCGTCGATAAACAGACTCATGAAAATGGTTTGCAAACGTCGACGTGGGCCATCTCAAAGCCTGAGCGTAGCGCACTCCATGCGATGGTCTAACGCCCCGCTGCCACCAGATGCCCCAGCGGCAGCGCCGCGCCGGCCTTCACTTCGCCCAGTGAAAACCGGGTGTGCACATCCTTCACATTGGGCAGCTTGAAAAGCGTGTCCATGGTCCAGCGTGAATAGGCGTCGAGGTCGGTGGCCACCACTTGCAGCTCGAAGGTGCCGGTACCGCTGATGTAGTGGCAAGACACCACCTCGGGCAGGCTGCGGATGGCGTTTTCCAGCGCGCGAGTGGCTTCTGCGTTGTTGCGCTCTGCGTCCACCCGCACAAAGGCCAGCACACCCAGGCCGATGCGGCGGCGGTCCAGTTCGGCGCGGTAGCCGGTGATGTAACCCTGCTCTTCCAGCCAGCGCACCCGGCGCCAGGTGGGTGCGGCCGACAGGCCGATGTGTGCAGCCAGGTCGGTGTTGGACAAGCGCGCGTCGCGTTGCAATGCCAGCAGGATGGCGACGTCATAGCGGTCCAGGCCCGCAGCAGGGCTGTCTGCAGCCTCGCCGCCAGCGGCCAGGCCACGTGCAGCGGCCGCTTTGAAGGTTTTCCCTGATTTCACAGGTTCAAGCATCTTTGTCCCCTCAGCATCTTGCATAGCGCAAGAAGCTTGCGCCGATGCTGCCATTCAGGGCACCAAAAGAAAAGACATAACAAAACCAAAACTCTAAACTGCCCGCTGCTGGTTGTCCGCTGTTGGACAGACCCCCTGCCACCTTGCCGAGAGCCGCCATGAACGCACCCTTGCCCGAGTCGATCCGCCTGGCCCTGGAAACGGCGTCGCTGGACGACAAGTACACGCTGGCACGCGGCCGCGCCTTCATGAGCGGCGTGCAAGCGCTGGTGCGGCTGCCCATGCTGCAGCGCGCACGCGACGTGGCTGCGGGCCTGAACACCGGCGGTTTTGTCAGCGGCTACCGTGGCAGCCCGCTGGGTGGTTACGACCAGTCGCTGATGGCGGCCAAAAAACACCTGGCGCAAAGCCACATCGTCTTCCAACCCGGCGTGAACGAAGAGCTGGCGGCCACCGCGTTGTGGGGCACACAGCAGCTGGAGCTGTACCCGCAGAGCAAAAAGTACGACGGCGTGTTTGGCATCTGGTACGGCAAGGGCCCGGGCGTGGACCGCTGCAGTGACGTGTTCAAACACGCCAATATGGCGGGCACCAGCCAACATGGCGGCGTGGTGGCCATTGCCGGCGACGACCACGTGGCCAAGAGCAGTACCGCAGCACACCAAAGCGACCACATCTTCAAGGCCTGCGGGCTGCCCGTGTTTTTCCCCAGTGACGTGCAGGGCATCCTGGACATGGGCCTGCACGCCATTGCGATGAGTCGTTTTTCGGGCTTGTGGAGCGGCATGAAGACGATCCAAGAAGTGGTGGAGTCGTCTTCTTCGGTGGTGGTGGACCCCGACCGGGTGCAGATCGTGATGCCCGAAGACTTTGTGATGCCGCCGGGCGGCCTGCATATCCGCTGGCCCGATGCGCCGTTGGAACAAGAAGCGCGGCTGATGGACTACAAGTGGTATGCCGCACTGGCCTACGTGCGTGCCAACAAGCTGAACCACAACGTCATAAGTGGTCACAACGGCGGCAACAACGACCGCTTCGGCATTATCGCCAGCGGCAAGGCCTACAACGACACGCGCCAGGCGCTGGCCGACCTTGGGCTGGATGACGACACCTGCCGCGCCATCGGCCTGCGGCTGCACAAGGTCAACGTGGTATGGCCGCTGGACGCCACCATCACGCGCAGTTTTGCGCAGGGGCTGCAAGAAATTCTGGTGGTGGAAGAAAAGCGCCAGGTGATCGAATACCAGATCAAGGAAGAGCTCTACAACTGGCGCGCCGACGTGCGGCCCACGGTGCTGGGCAAGTTCGACGAAGTGGAAGGCGACAACTCGGGCGGTGAATGGAGCATGGCCAACCCCAGCCAGAACTGGCTGCTGCGCGCCAAGGCCGACCTGACGCCGGCCCTCATTGCCAAGGCGATTGCCAAGCGTCTGAAAAAGCTGGGTGTTTCGAGCGACATCGCGGCTCGGATGGACCAGCGGCTGGCCATCGTGGCCGCACGCGAAGCGCAGATGGCGGCGCTGAAAGTGGACACCGGCGACCGCCTGCCCTGGTTCTGCAGCGGCTGCCCGCACAACACCAGCACGCGCGTGCCCGAAGGCAGCCGCGCGATGGCCGGCATCGGCTGCCACTACATGAGCGTGTGGATGGACCGCAGCACCAGCACCTTCAGCCAGATGGGCGGCGAAGGTGCGGCCTGGGTGGGGCAAGCGCCTTTCACGACTGACGAGCATGTCTTTGCCAACCTGGGCGACGGCACCTACTTCCACAGCGGAATTCTCGCGATCAGGCAAGCGATCGCAGCGGGTGTGAACATCACCTACAAGGTGCTTTACAACGACGCCGTGGCCATGACCGGCGGCCAGCAAGTGGGCGAGCGGGCCGAGGGACATTCGGTGCTGCAGATCCAGAAGAGCCTGGTCAGCGAAGGTGTGACCAAACTGGTGATCGTCACCGACGAGCCCGAAAAGTACCAAGGCGTCAGCTTGGAAGCGGGTGTCACCGTGCACCACCGCGACGAGCTGGACCGCATCCAGCGCGAACTGCGCGAAGTGAAGGGCACCACCGCGCTGATCTACGACCAGACCTGCGCCACCGAGAAACGCCGCCGCCGCAAGCGCGGCAGACTGGTGGACCCCGAGAAGCGTGTCGTCATCAATGAACTGGTGTGCGAAGGCTGCGGCGACTGCAGCGTGCAAAGCAACTGCCTGAGCGTGGAGCCGGTGGAAACCGAGTTCGGGCGCAAGCGACGCATCAACCAGAACAGCTGCAACAAGGACTACAGCTGTGTGAAGGGTTTCTGCCCCAGCTTTGTCACTGTTGAAGGTGGGCAACTGAAAAAACCGCAGAAAGCGGCCGTGCGCAACGACTTTGCGGCACTGCCACCACTGCCCGAACCCGAGCTGCCGCTGTCAGCGCAAGGGCACCAGGCCTGGGGCATCGTGGTGGGCGGCGTGGGCGGCACGGGTGTCATCACCATCGGGCAGCTGCTGGGCATGGCCGCACATCTGGAAGGCAAGGGCGTGGTCACTCAAGACGCCGGTGGCCTGGCGCAAAAGGGCGGCGCCACCTGGAGCCATGTGCAAATAGCCAACCGCCCGCAAGACATCTACACCACCAAGGTAGACATGGCGCAAGCCGACTTGGTGGTGGCCTGCGACAGCATCGTCGGCGCCAACAAAACCACCATGGCGGTGATGCAAGCCGGCCGCACCTTCGTGGCGCTGAACACCCACGGCACACCCACCGCGGCTTTTGTGAAAAATACCGAGTGGCAGTTCCCCGGTGGTTCCTGCGAAACGGCCATCAAGAACAGCGTCGGCGACACGCTGGTGGGTGCCTTCGATGCCGAGCAGGTGGCGGTGCAGATGCTGGGCGACAGCATCTACACCAACCCATTGATGCTGGGCTACGCCTGGCAGGCTGGCCGTGTGCCTTTGAGTCACGCTTCGTTGATGCGCGCCATCGAACTGAACGGCGTGCAAATCGACAACAACAAGGCAGCATTTGAATGGGGCCGCCGCTGCGCCCACGACTTGGCAGCCGTGCAGGCGCTGTTCAAGGCCCAACAGGTTATCCAGTTCGTGAAAAAACCAGGCCTGGCAGAAATGGTGGCCACGCGGGTGGAGTTCCTTACCAACTACCAAGACGCTGCCTACGCTGCCACCTACAAAGCTTTTGTCGACAAGGTGCAGGCAGCGGAAGCACAAGCAGCGGGCGGCAGCAACGGCAAGGGCAGTGCCACCGCGCTGACCGAAGCGGTGGCCCGCTACCTGTTCAAGTTAATGGCCTACAAAGACGAGTACGAGGTCGCCCGCCTGCACACCGATGCGGCATTTGTGAACAAGATCAACGGCATGTTCGAGGGTGACTACAAAATCGTGCACCACCTGGCGCCGCCGATCCTGGCCAAGACCAACAGCAATGGTGAACTCATCAAGCAGCCTTACGGCCCGTGGATGCGCAGCGCCTTTGGGGTGCTGGCCCGGTTGAAGGGCCTGCGCGGCACGGCGCTGGACGTCTTCGGCCGCAGCGAAGAGCGGCGCACCGAACGGGCGCTGATCGGGCAATACCGCGCCAGCATCGAAGAACTGCTGCCGGCGCTGAAGCCCGACAACCGCGCGTTGGCCCTGGAAATCGCCCGCCTGCCCGAAGACATCCGCGGCTACGGACATGTGAAGGCCCGCCATCTGGCCAGCGTCAAACCAAAATGGGATGCGCTGTTGCAGCGCTGGCGCGCGGCCGGGTCTTGAACCGGCCCCGCCTGCACCATGCAGTGGCCGGCTGTGCAACTGGCGCAACGGCGCCACGGGCCTGAGCGCCTGCCCTTCTTCCTGGCCGCGCACCGGGTGGGTTCGGTGGCTCGGCACCACCTGCCGGCCTTGGCTGCCTGGCCCCACTGGTTGCAGCTGCATCAAAACGCCGTGGTGATGACGGCTGCAGACCCCAGCGCTGCGCTGGCCGCCATCAACGCGACGCTGCAGCACCAGGGCCTGGTGCAAGGCTGGCGCGATGAAATTGTTGGCGTACCCGGCCTGGACAGCGGGCAGATGCTGGCGGGCGTCGAGCGTGCTGCGGCGCGCTTCTGGGGCACGCTGACCCTGGGAGCGCATGCCACCGGTTATGTGGCCGACGGCAGTGGCCGGCCCGCGCACCTGTGGATCGCGCAACGGTCATGGGTCAAGGCCACCGACCCCGGCATGCTGGACAACCTGGTGGGTGGTGGTGTGCCCGAGGGCCAAAGCCCATGGCAAGCGCTGTTGCGCGAGGCTTGGGAAGAAGCGGGCCTGGAGCCCGCCTTGGCGTGCACCGCCCGCGTGGGCAGCGTCATTCGCCTGCACCGCGATGTGGACGAAGGTCTGCAACTCGAGGACCTACACAGCCACGACCTGCAACTGCCGCAAGGGCTGCAGCCTGTCAATCAGGACGGCGAGGTTGCAGCTTTCCGGTGCCTGCCTGTGCAAGAGGCTCTGGCCTGCGCCGCTGAGGGCCGGATGACGGTGGACGCTGCGCTCGTCACGCTGGACTTCGCACTGCGCCACCGCTTGTGCAGTGCACCGGCAGGTGCGCGGCAACTGATGCGCAATGCCTGATGGGCTGCACCCTGAGCCCGGTTCCGTGAGCCGCTGCCCAGTGTGGACAGAAACATCGTCGACAACCCTACACGCTGGCGCCACCCAGGCGCTGAAGTTTCAGACCGTGCCTTCGTGGCGGTCAGCGGCTGCCAACAGGTCGGCGGCGAAGCGTTGGTCTTCGTGCATGATGCTCCAGGCATAGTTGCGAACGGCTTTGACCTCAGCGGCCCGGCTGGCTGCCGCGCGGCGCTGGGTGCGGGCTGCACGCCACAACGCAAATCCGCTGGTGATGGCCGAATACAGTGTGCCGACAAGAACGGCCCCACGGGGAACTGCAACCGCGGCAGGGACATTGACAGTGATGCTGGTCATGCTGACTTCCTCTGAAGCGCCACCCAGTGTGGATGGCAAGGTCCCAATACTAGGGTTTCTACTAGTACCGTGCAATTGAATAATCTAGATGTAAGGTATAAATTTATTGCATGTCATAGCTTTTTGGTGACAGCCATCCCGCATGAACTTCCGCACCCTGGACCTGAACCTGCTGCGTGTGTTTGATGCGGTGATGGCCGAAGGCAGCCTGACCCGCGCCGCCGCCGGTCTGGCGATGACGCAGCCCGCCATCAGCCATGCCTTGCGCCGCCTGCGCGATGCCTGCGGCCTGGACCTGTTTGTGCGCCATGCCCACGGCGTACGCCCCACTTCGCATGCCGAAGCCCTGTGGCCGCAGGTGCGCGACGCACTGGCTTCGCTGCGTCATGCGTTGGCACCGGGTGAATTCGACCCCCGCGCACATGCTGTGCAGCTGCACATCGCCATGGCTGACGCCACCGCGGCGCTGCTGGCACCGCCGCTGGTGGCCCAGATCGAAGACGAGGCCGCATTGGTGAATCTGCGCGTGCTGCCCCTGACCACCCGCGATCCGCGCCGCATGCTGGAGGCTGGCGACGCCGACCTGGCTGTGGGCTTTTTCCCTGAAGTGATGGCCGCTGTGCACGCCCAGGGGCCAGACAGCCCGCTGCGGCATGCGCGCCTGTTCGACACGCGCTACGTGTGCGTGATGCGCAAGGGCCACCCGATGGAGAAGCGCACGCTGACCCTGGACGCCTTTTGCGCAGCGCCTCATCTGCTGGTCAGCTTTTCGGGCAAGCCTTACGGTTATGTTGACGAGGCTCTGGCCAGCTTGGGCCGGCAGCGCCGCATCATGTTGACCGTAAACCAGTTTTTCACCGCGGGCCGGGTGGTGTCACGGTCTAACCTGCTGACCGTGCTGCCCGAAGGTTTTGTCGCCGCCACCGGCTATGGCGCTGAATTGGTGACCCGAGAGTTGCCGCTGGCACTGGCGCCGGTGCATGTGGTGATGCTGTGGCATTTGCGGCGCGACCCCGACCCCGCACAAAGTTGGTTGCGCGCCAGGCTGCTGGAAGCAGCAGCCAGCCAACTGCCGCTGGCAGGCCAAAATACCCGCACCAAGCCAGCCGGCCGCAGCAAGCTGTCTTAGAGAACAGCTGCCATGGCCGCTGCCGTGCGCTCCACGTTACCGGTGTTCAGACCCGCCACACACATGCGGCCAGAGCGCACCAGGTAGACGCCAAACTCGTCACGCAGGCGGTCGACCTGTGTTGCGCTCAAGCCGGTGTAGCTGAACATGCCGCGCTGGCTGAGAAAGTAGCCAAAGTCGCGCCCCGGCAACTGGGCCGACAGCACGCCGTGCAGGCTGCGCCGCATGGCCAGGATGCGTTCGCGCATCGCTGTCACATCGGCTTGCCAGGACGCCCGAAGATCTGGGTCGGTCAGCACCAGGCTGACGATGCCTGCAGCATGGATAGCCGGGCTGGAGTAGTTGCGTCGCACCGTGGCTTTCAGTTGCCCCAGCACCAGTTCGGCCTCTGCGGCATCAGCGCACACCAGGCTCAAGGCGCCGGCCCGCTCACCATAGACGCTCATACTCTTGGAGAAAGAATTCGCCACCCAGAACCGCATGCCGCTGGCGGCCAGCGCCCGCACGGCCCAGGCGTCTTCTTCAATGCCATCGCCATAACCTTGGTAGGCGAGGTCCAAGAAAGGCAGCAGGCCACCGTCCTTCAGTACAGGTATCAGCGCCTGCCATTGCGCTTGGCTCAGGTCGACGCCGGTGGGGTTGTGGCAGCAGGCGTGCAGCAGCACCAGGCTGCCGCGCGGCAAGCCCCGCAGCGCCGCCAGCATGGCGTCAAAGTTCAGGCCGCCCGTTTGTTTGTCGTAATAGGGGTAGGTGTTCACCTTCAGGCCAGCACCTTCAAACATCGCGCGGTGGTTGTCCCAGGTAGGGTCGCTGACCCAAACCTGCGTGTTTGCAAACCAGCGGTGCATGAAGTCGGCCGCCACCTTCAGGCCGCCGCTGGAACCCACCGTCTGCAGCGTGGCCACGCGGCCGCCGGCAAGCGCTTCGTGGTCGGCACCGAAGAGCAAGGCCTGCACCGCCTGCCGCATGGGCGCAGAGCCCTCTATGGGCAGATAGGCTTTGGGCCCGCTTTGCTCCAGCATCTGGGCTTCGGCGCGCCGCACGCTGTCCAGCACCGGTATGCGGCGGACGTTGTCGAAGTAGATGCCGATGGACAGGTTGATCTTGTCGGTGCGTGCATCCTTTTGGAATGCATCGTTCAGGCTCAGGATGGGGTCGCCTGCGTAGGGCTCGAGGTGCGAAAACATCAGGGGGTT